>DASUUD010000201.1:0-14690 GCA_036374255.1 Solirubrobacterales bacterium
CTGCTGCTCGTCAAGGGCTCGGTTCCCGGGTCACGCAACACGGTGGTCGAGGTGAGGTCCCATGAGTAAGGCGGCCGTACTCGGCAAGACCACCAAAGCCGACCTGCCGAAGGAGCTCTTCGCGGAGCCCTTCCACCAGTCGCTCGTCCACGAG
Organism: Solirubrobacterales bacterium; assembly: GCA_036374255.1. Lineage (GTDB taxonomy): Bacteria > Actinomycetota > Thermoleophilia > Solirubrobacterales > 70-9 > VRUE01. The sequence goes on from DASUUD010000201.1 coordinate 155, forward strand.
GCGGCCGTCGCCGATCTCGCGGCGCGCCGGCGGGGCACCGCCTCGACCCTGACCCGTGCCGAGGTGTCGATGACGACCGCCAAGGCCTGGCGCCAGAAGGGGACAGGGCGCGCCCGGGCGGGAGCGCTGAGCGTTCCCCACCGCACAGGCGGCGGGGTCGCCTTCGGCCCGAAGCCGCGCCGCCACGGGGTAAAGGTCAACCGCAAAGCCCGCCGCAAGGCGATGCGCGCCGCTCTATCGGTCCACGCGGAGCGAGACAGCGTCGCGCTGCTGCCCGGCGGCGCCTTCGAGGAGCCCTCGACAAGGTCCGCCGCCCAGGCCCTCGAGAAATGGGGAGCGGAGCGACCGGTCCTGGTCGTGCTCGAGGCCGAGGAAACCGGGGCCCTGAAGAGCTTCCGCAACATCGACCGGGTCGAAGTCGCCGAGGTTAGCGCGGTCGGCGTCGCCGACTTGATCGGCGCCGCCTCGGTGATCCTCTCGGAGGCGGCGCTGGACACGCTGCGGGGGAGGCTCGCCTGATGGACGCGCGCCAGGTGCTGATCCGCCCGGTGGTCTCGGAGAAGAGCTACGCCCTGATCGCCGAGGGCAAGTACACGTTCCGGGTCGATCATCGCGCCCACAAGACCCAGATCGCTCGTGCGGTCGAAGAGATATTCGACGTCGAGGTCGCCGCGGTGCGCACCTCCCAGGTGAGGGCCAAGCCGAAGCGGCGCAACCTCGCCTCCCCGAAGGGACGGACCCGCGGCTGGAAGAAGGCCGTCGTGCAGCTCGCTCCGGGAGAGCGGATCGAGCTGTTCGAAGGGGCGGAGACTGCATAGGGATAAAGGAATGCCGAACCGCAAGACAAAGCCGACCAGTCCCGGGCGCCGCTTCGCGACGTTCCCGCTGCGCGAGCAGCTGACCGCGTCCGAGCCTGAGCGCAAGCTCACCGAGGGCCTGCGCAAGTCCGGGGGTCGGAACTCCAACGGCCGGGTCACCGCGCGGCACCGCGGCGGGGGGGCGAAGCGCCGCTACCGCAGGATCGACTTCAAGCGCCGCAAGGACGGTGTTCCGGCGAAGGTGGCATCGATCGAGTACGACCCCAACCGCAGCACATACATCGCGCTGCTCCACTACGCCGACGGGGACAAGCGCTACATCCTGGCCCCCGCCGGGCTCTCCGCCGGCGACCTGGTCCAGTCCGGCCCGGGCGCGGACATCCGGCCCGGCAACGCGCTGACGCTGGGGGAGATACCGACCGGAACCGTCGTCCACAACGTTGAGCTGGTCCCCGGGCAGGGGGGGAAGCTGGGCCGGGCCGCCGGAACCGCGATCCAGCTGGCCGCCAAGGAGGGGGACATGGTGACCCTGAGGCTGCCCTCCTCGGAGATGCGGATGGTCCGCGCCGAGTGCCGTGCCACGGTCGGGGCGCTCTCCAACCCCGAGCATCAGACCCGCAAGCTGGGCAAGGCCGGCCGAAACCGCCACAAGGGCAAACGACCGCAGACCAGAGGAGTGGCGATGAACCCGGTCGACCATCCCCACGGCGGAGGCGAGGCGCATCACACGCCCGGCGGGCACCCGGTCACCCCCTGGGGCAAGCCTACCCTCGGCTACCGGACCCGCAAAAAGCGCAAGCAGTCGGACCGCTACATCGTGCGCGGGCGCAGACGCGGGAAGAAGAAGAGCAGGTAAGCGGTGCCTCCTTCCACCCCAGCACACCTCACCCATCTGCAAACCGGCGCCGTGCGGCGTCCTCGGTCGCTCGCGCACTTTTCAAGTGCGCCACGCTCCCTGCGTCCTTGTCCGGCTTGGTTTTCGCCGGCTGAGGCGCACTGCGGCGAAAGGAGGCACCGCTGATGGGACGCTCGACGAAAAAGGGCCCGTGGGTGGAAGAGGCGCTGATGAAGCGGATCGTCGCGATGAACGACTCCGGCCAGAAGCAGATGGTGAAAACCTGGTCGCGAACCTCGACGATCTTCCCGGAGATGGTGGGCCACACGATCGCCGTCCACGATGGCCGCAAGCACGTGCCGGTCTTCATCTCCGAGTCGATGGTCGGCCACAAGCTCGGCGAGTTCGCGCCCACCCGCACCTTCCGCGCCCACTCCGGCACCGGCAAGGGAGCCGAGTAACGATGGCGATCGAGAAGAAAAAGAGAGACCCGGAGGCGAAAAAAGCCCCGGCGAAGAAAGCGTCGGGCGAGAAGGCGCCGGACAAAAAAGCCGCGAAAGCGAAACCCAAAAAAGCACAAGCAGCGGCGAAGAAAGAGGGTGCGAAAAAAGCCGCAGAGAAAAAAGCCCCGGCGAAAAAAGCCTCCCCCAAAGCGGAGCCGAAAGCCGCGAAGAAAAAGGCCCCGAAGCCCGCTCCGATCATTGTGCGGGCCAGCTCCCGCTACGTGCGGGTTCCGCCGCGCAAGGCCCGCCTGGTCGCCGACCAGGTGCGCGGCATGCACATCGAGCAGGCGCGGGCACTGCTCCAGTTCTCGCCGCGAGAGGCCGCTCGCGACATCAGCAAGTTGATCGAGTCGGCCGCCTCCAACGCCGAGAACAACCACGATCTCGTGTCCGACGAGATGCGGGTGGTCGAGATCACGGTGGACGAAGGGCCGACGCTGCGCCGGTACCGGCCCCGTGCCCTCGGCCGGGCGACCCCGATCAACAAACGCACGAGCCACATCGCCGTGGCTCTCAGCCCTGAGGGGGATGAGTTCTGATGGGACAGAAGATCCATCCGGGGGGCTTCCGGGTCGGCTACATACAGAACTGGAAGTCGAACTGGTTCGACGAGAAGGGCTTCGCGGACGTGCTGCAGGAGGATCTCGCGATCCGCGCCCACATCGAGCGAAAATTGGCGCACGCGGGCATCTCCGAAATTACGATCGAGCGCCGTGGCGAGGTCTCCGTGGACATCCACACGGCCCGCCCCGGAATCGTGATCGGAAAGTCCGGCAGCGAAGTCGATGCGCTGCGCAAGGAGCTGCACAAGCTGACCGGCAAGCCGGTAAAAGTGAACATCCGCGAGGTGAAGCGGCCCGAGCTCGACGCGAAACTGGTGGCCCAGTCGATCGCCGAGCAGCTCCAGAACCGGGTCGCCTTCCGGCGTGCCATGAAACGAGCCCTCACCTCGGCGATGCGCTCGGGCGCAAAAGGGGTCAAGGTCCAGGTCTCGGGGCGGCTCGGCGGTGCGGAGATGGCGCGGACCGAAGGCTATTCGGACGGTCGCGTGCCCCTGCACACCCTGCGGGCGAACATCGATTACGGCTTCTACGAGGCGCGCACCACCGCCGGGAGGATCGGGGTGAAATGCTGGATCAACAAGGGCGAGGTAATGCCCGAGGGCTTTCGCTCCGATCAGATCCCCGCCGACGGCGAGGGGGCAGTCGGCCGCCGGCCAGGCGCCGCTGGAGGTGAGCGCTGATGCTGATGCCGAAGCGGGTCAAACACCGCAAACAGATGCGCGGGCGGATGCGCGGCAACACCAAGGGCGGCAGCCACGTCGCCTTCGGCGAGTACGGGCTGAAGGCTCTCGATCGGGGTTGGATAACAAACCGCCAGATCGAGGCGGCCCGGGTTGCGATGACGCGCAAGATCAAACGTGGCGGCAAGGTGTGGATAAACGTCTTCCCGGATAAGCCGTTCACCAAAAAGCCGGCGGAGACGAGAATGGGCTCCGGCAAGGGCAACCCCGAGGGCTGGGTGGCGGTGGTGAAGCCCGGCAAGGTGATGTTCGAGCTGGCCGGGGTCCCCGAGGAACTCGCCCGGGAGGCGCTGCGGCTCGCCGGGCACAAGCTCCCGATCCGCTCGCACAGGCGCTCCACCACGCGACCCACCGCTCCGCCTTCGGCGCGGAGCTGATCGAACAGCCGCTGATGCGAAACGTGCTCGCCGACCTCTGCGTGGAGTCGGAGGCGGCGACCATCTCGGCCCTCCGATTGGCTCGCGCCTACGACGAAGCCCACGGAGACTCCGCTGCCCAAGCCGAAGCGGAGGAGGCGGCGGGCTTCAAGAGGATCGCGACGGCGGTCCTCAAGTACTGGATGTGCAAGCGGGCCCCCTCGCACGCCGGCGAGTGCCTCGAGTGCCTGGGGGGCAACGGCTACGTCGAGGACTCCGGGATGCCCAGGCTCTTCCGGGAGAGCCCCCTCGCCTCCATCTGGGAGGGCTCGGGCAACGTCCAGGCGCTCGACGTGCTGCGGGCGATGGTCAAGAGCCCGGACTCGGTCGAGGTCTTCTTCGCAGAGGTGCTGGAGGGCGGTGGAGCCGAGCCGCGGCTCGATGCCTACGTGTCCTCGCTACGGGAGGAAATCCCCGGTGACGTGGAGACGATCCAGACCCGGGCCCGCCGCCTGGTCGAGCGGATGGCGCTCGCCCTGCAGGCCTCGCTCCTGGTCCGGCACGGCGACCCGGCCGTCGCCGACGCCTTCTGCGCCTCGCGCCTGGCCGGCGATTGGGGGCAGGCCTTCGGCACGCTTCCGGCCGGCGCAGACTTCCAACGCATCATCGAGCGCCACAGACCTCTCGGCTAGGGCGCTGGCCCGGCCTAGATGGTTGATTCCACGGCCGCGTGTGACTGGGGGCGCGCGTGGTCGAGCAGATCGAGGACGCAGGGCGCAGCCTTTGGTGGTGCCAAAGGCAAGCCCGAGGACGACGAGATGCGACGAGCCACGCGCGTCATCCAGGCGTGTGGGGTCGTGGAATCAACCATCTAGGATTCGCGCAGCGCCCGGCCGATCTGCTCAGCTGTGACTACGCCCGAGAGGCGGCCGTCGGAGTCGACTGCCATCAGGGCACCGAACCGGCGCAGCGCCCGGTTGGCGAGCAGCGAGTCGAGCGGGGCGTCGTCCCGCACCCGGAAGCTCCCGTCGTCGCGCTCCAGCACGTCGGCGACCAGGGAGGTGGCGCGGGAGGTCTCCGGCACCTCGTCCGCCCTGTCGCGGACCAGCAGGCCGAGGAAGCGCTGGGTGGCGTCGACGACCGGAAACCAGGCCCACCTGTAGCGGAGGAAGTATTCGTCGAGGGCCTGCTCGACGCTCAGCTCCCCCGGGATCGCGACAGGCTCCCGGTCCATCACGTCGGCCACCGTGATGCCCTCGATCCTGCCCGAGATCTTCGTCTGCATGGCGGCGCCGCGGGCCGAGCCGTTGATCACCATCCCGATCAGGACCAACCAGACCCCCGCGAAGACCTGGCCCTCCAGAACCATCCAGAGGCCGCCGCCGATGAACAGGTAGGCGAAGATCCGGCCGAGGCCCGCTGCGAAGCGGGTGGCGGAGCTGCGGTCGCCGGTTCGCCACCAGGCGATCGCTCGCACGATGCGGCCGCCGTCCATCGGGAAGGCGGGCAGCAGGTTGAAGACGAGGACGAGGAAGTTGATCGAGGCGAGCCAGGCCACCATCGCGAGAACGCCGGAGACCTCGGCGTCGCTCTCGATCAACGCTGCATGGCGGAACTCGTCGGGGCCGGCGGCCGCGAGACCGACCGCAAGCAGCACGACGACGATCGCAGCGGTCACCGCCGGCCCCGCGATCGCCACCTTGAACTCGGTCGACGGGCTGTCGGACTCCCGGTCCATCTGCGCCATCCCGCCGAAGATCCAGAGCTGGATGCCCGAGATACCGATCCCGTTGCGGATCGCGACGAAGGCGTGGCCGAGCTCGTGCAGGACTATCGAGCCGAAGAAGCCGATCGCGCTCAGCACCGCGAGGACGAACGGCGCCGAGGAGGCGTCGTTCTCGCCCAGCACGTCGCCGTAGAACTGCGAGAGGAAGAAGATCACCAGGAAGAGGACGAAGAACCACGACCAATCCACGGAGATCCGAATCCCGCGCACGCGAAAGAGGGTGATTGAGCCGCCGCCCAGCATGTACCAATGGTACGGGTGCCGGTAGGGTCGCGATCCGATGCCGGGCACACGCACGGGCGAAACGGCGATCGCATCCAGGATCGGGGCACCGGATCCCGCCTGGCTGCGCGAGCGGCTGCAGGAACTCGAGCAGATCCACCGTCCATCCGCCTCCGAGGGAGAGCGGCAGGCCGCCGAGTGGCTGGTGGAGCGCTTCGCGGAGGTCGGCGCCGAGGCGAGGATCGAGGCCGAGCCCGCGCACGGCACCTACTGGTGGCCGCTGGGTATCGGGGCGGCGCTCGGCGCAATCGGCGGGGTCGCGGCACTGCGCGGCCGTCGCGCCCTCGGGGCCACGCTCGGCGCCATCGGCGCCGCGGGCATCGCCGACGACTTCCCTGCCGGCCGGCGGAGACTGCGGCGTCCACTACCGCAGCGCACGACCTACAACGTGATCTGCGAGCTGGGCTCCCCTGACGCCGAGCGCGCCGTGGTCATCGTCGCCCACCACGACGCCGCCCGCTCGGGACTCGTCTTCCACCCGAAGCTGCCCGAGATCGCCGACCGCCTGGGGTTCGTCGAGCGCAACGACACCAGCCCGCCGCTGATGTTCCCCATCCTCGCGGGGCCGCTGCTGGCGACGCTCGGCGCGCTCGGCGGCAGCCGCGCCCTCTCCAAGCTCGGCGTCCTCTTCGGCGCGGGCGCGACGGCGGCGATGGCCGAGATCGCCCTGCGGGGGACCGTTCCAGGAGCCAACGACAACGGAGCCGCGGTGGTCGCCGAGCTGGCCCTGGCCCGGCGCCTGCTGGACGAGCCGCCGCGCGATCTGCGCGTCATCCTGCTCTCGACCGGCTCGGAGGAGTCCTTCAGCGAGGGGATGAAGGCGTTCGGGGAGCGCCACTTCCCGAGCCTGCCGCGTCAGAGCACCTTCTTCCTCTCGATGGACTCGATCGGCTCCCCCCACCTGCTCGTGTTGCGGGGCGAGGGCTTCCTCAGGGTTCGCGAGTATCCGCGCCGCGCCCTCGCCCTGATGGACGGACTGGCCGAGGAGCTGGGGATCTGGCTGTTCCCCAACCTGCGCCTCCACAACGGGACCGACGGCTACGAGCCCATGGCCGCCGGCTACGAGACGGCCTCCCTCTGCGGCTGCACTGACCTCAAGCAGCCCGCCAACTACCACTGGCCGAACGACGTCTCCGCCAACGTCGACTTCGGCAGCGTCGCCGACGCGGCCCGCCTCGCCGAGGCGGCTATCCGCCGGCTCGACGAACGCTGGCTCTAGCCGGCGCGGACCACCCAGCACTCGCTTTCGCCTGGCGGATGACGGGGGGGAAATCCGACCACGGAGTCGGATTTTCGCTCTATAGAGTCCGCGCCCGTGCCTACTCATGACGTCTTGGTGATCGGCGCCGGTCTGGCGGGACAGCGGGCCGCCCTGGCGGCGGCGGAGCAGGGGGTCTCTGTGGGGATCCTCAGCAAGGTCCATCCCGTCCGCTCGCACTCCAACGCGGCCCAGGGCGGGATCAACGCGGCCCTCAACCCGGGCGATTCGTGGGAGTCACACGCCTTCGACACGGTCAAGGGCTCCGACTACCTGGGCGACCAGGACGCGATCGAGGTGATGTGCCGCGAGGCGCCGGAGGAGATCCTCCACCTCGAGCACCTGGGCGTCACCTTCCACCGCAACGAGGAGGGCAAGCTCGGCACCCGCGCCTTCGGCGGCGCCTCCGCCGCCCGCACCTACTACGTCGCCGACATCACCGGCCAGGCGATCATGCACGTCCTCTACGAGCAGCTGATGAAGTACGCCGATTCCGTCGCCCGCTACGAGGAGTGGTTCTGCACGGCGCTGGCGATGGACGAGGGGGGTGAGTGCTGCGGGGTCGTCACCCGCAACGTCGCCGACGGCACGATGGAGCTGTTCAGCGCCAAGGCGGTGATCCTCGCCTGCGGAGGCAACGGCCAGGTCTGGCAGCCGACGACGAACGCGCTGATCTGCACCGGCGACGGGATCGCGATGGCCTACCGGGCCGGGGCGAAGCTGATGGACATGGAGATGATCCAGTACCACCCGACGACGCTGGCCGGCAAGGGCTTCCTGATCACCGAGGGCGCCCGCGGCGAGGGCGCCCACCTGCTCAACGCCAGGGGTGAGCGCTTCATGGAGCGCTACGCGCCGAACAAGATGGAGCTGGCCTCGCGTGACGTCGTCTCCCGCGCCGAGCAGACCGAGATCAACGAGGGCCGCGGATTCCCCGACGGCACCGTCGCGCTCGACATCACCGTCGTGCCCAAGAAGCGCATCCACGAGGCGCTGCGCGAGATCGTCCTCGTCGGCCGCGACTTCGCCGGCGTCGACATCGCCCGGGAACCGATTCGCATCAAGCCGGGTAACCACTACACGATGGGCGGGATCAAGACCGATATCGACGGGCGCACCGACATCCCTGGCCTCTATGCGGCCGGGGAGACCGCCTGCGTCTCGGTCCACGGCGGCAACCGGCTCGGCGCCAACTCGCTGCTCGACACCCTGATCTTCGGCCGCCGCTCCGGCGAGGACGCCGCCGCTCGCTCGAAGCGGATCGAGGGATCGCGGCCCTCCAGGGACGTGCTCGAGGCCGAGCAGGGGAGCATCGACGCGATCGCCGCGAGGGAGGTGGGCTCCGGCCGCCGCGTCTCGGAGATCAAGCTGGAGCTGGGCACGACGATGGACAAGCACGTCGCGGTCTTCCGCGAAGAGGCCGGGATCCAGGAGGCGCTGGAGACGGTGCGCCGGCTCAAGGAGGAGGCCGCCTCCGCCTACATCGACGACAAGGGCAGCATCTTCAACCAGGACCTGCTGGCGGCGATCGAGCTGGGCTACATGCTCGACAACGCCGAGTGCACCTGCGTCGCCGCGCTGGAGCGCAGGGAGAGCCGCGGCGCCCAGTACCGCACCGACTTCCCGGAGCGCAACGACGACGAGTGGCTCAAGCACATCGACCTGCAGCTGGGCGACGAGGGCCCGGAGATCTCATACTCCGAGGTGACGATCACCCAGTGGGAGCCCGAAGAGAGGAAGTACTAGATGGCCGAGTACACCTTGAAGGTCCGCCGCTTCCAGCCGGAGAGCGGCGAGGGGCCCTACTGGGAGGAGTTCAAGGTCGAGCTGGACCCCTCGCTCTCGGTTCTCGACGGCCTGCTGCAGGCCAAGGACCGCGACGACGGCTCGCTGTCGGTTCGCTGCTCCTGCCGTGCCGCGATCTGCGGTTCCTGCGGGATGACGATCAACGGCCAGTCCGGCCTCGGTTGCAAGACTCAGATCGGCCACGCGCACGAAGCGGCGAATCGCCGCAACAGCGGCGATTCGCCGATCGTTGTCGAGCCGATGGGGAACATGCCCGTGATCAAGGACCTGATCACCGACATGGAGTCGACGCACTGGACCAAGATCCGCCGCGTCACCCCCTGGCTCCTCCCCCACGGCGAGCCGCCCGAGCGCGAGTACGTGGTCGAGCCGGAGTCGATGATCGACATCACCCAGTCGATGGCCTGCATCCAGTGCGGCGCCTGCGTCTCCTCCTGCCTCTCGATGGAGGCCGACCCGGACTTCATCGGCCCCGCGGCGCTGGCCAAGGCCTACCGCTTCGTCGGCGACCCGCGCGACGCGGAGACCAGGGAGCGCCTCCACGACCTCGCCCACGACCCGCACGGGATCTACGACTGCACCCACTGCTTCAGCTGCATCGACGCCTGCCCGAAGGGGGTCGCGCCGATGGACCAGATCATGCGGCTGCGCCGCAAAGCAGCCGAGGAGGGGATCGACGACGACCCCAACAACGGCCACAATCACATGGAGGCCTTCACAGGGATCATCGAGAAGAAGGGGACGCTCGACGAGGCCCTGCTCCTCCAGGAGTCCTACGCGCCCGGCATCAAAGGCAAGCTGAAACCGACCATGGGCGCGATCAAGGGCCTGCTCGGCTCGATCCCGACCGGGCTCCGTGCCTTCAAGTCCGGCAAGGCGCGGTCTCTCTCGAAGCTGATCCCCGGCGTCCACCCGAAGCTTCCCGACGGCGCCCAGGACGAGGTGAAGGCGATCTACCGGCACGCCGAGGAGCACCGCGAGGAATTCAACATCTACATCAGGGGCGAGGAGGGCGTCGAACCCGAGCCCGACGAGACCGCCACGGAGGAGAAGGTATGAAGCTCGCCTACTGGCCGGGATGCGTGTCACGCGGCTTCACCACCGAGCTGCACGGCTCGATGGCGCTGGTCGCGGAGCGGCTCGGGATCGAGCTGGTCGAACTCGACCGCGCCAACTGCTGCGGCGCCGGCGTGATCGCCGAGCACAACCAGGAGCTGGCCGACACGCTCAACGCGCGCACCTTCGCGCTTGCCCAGCAGACCGGGCTGGCGATGATGAACATCTGCTCGACCTGCCAGGGCGCCCAGTCCGAGTGCCAGCAGCGCCTCGACGCCGACTCCGTCTACCGCGCCCACATCAACGAGGCGCTGAGCGGCCAGGGCCTCGAGTACATCAAGGGCAAGGACGGCTTCGCGAACAAGAATTTCCTCTGGGTGCTGGTCGAGGACTATGGGCTCGAGCGGCTGGCGGAGAAGGTCGTGCGTCCGCTCTCCGGGCTGCGGGTCGGCCCCTTCTACGGCTGCTACGTCCTGCGGCCGAAGGACCGGCTCGGCTACGAGGAGTTCCCCGAGCGCGACCTGTACCTGGAGAAGGTGATCGAGACGCTCGGCGGCGAGGTCGTCGAGTACGACGGGGCGCGCAAGTGCTGCGGCTTCCCGGTGATCACCATGAACCGGGAGACCTCGCTGCGCCAGGCCGGCACCCACGTCGGCGACGCGCTCGACGCCGGTGCCGATTGCCTCGTCACCCCCTGCCCCCTCTGCCACCTGAACCTCGACATGCAGCAACCCGAGGCGGCAAAGGTCGTCAATCGCGACCTCGGGCTGGCGGTCCTGCACCTCCCCCAGCTCGTCGGCCTCGCCCTCGGGGCCGAGCCTAAGGAGCTGGGCATGGGCAAGCACATCGCCTCGACCAACTGGGTCGAGGAGCGTCTTGCAGGCGTCTCCGCCCCCGCATAGCCTCGTGGCCTGCTGATCGACCCCTCCTCGCTCCCACTCGCCGCGACCGAGGCCGCGGGCATTCTCACCGATCTCTTCATCGTCCTGCTCGCGGCGAAGCTGGGCGACGAGATCTTCAAGCGGATCGGCCAGCCCGCGATCGTCGGCGAGATCCTCGCCGGAGTCGTCGTCGGCCCCTCGGTGCTGGGATTCGTGGAGGTCGGCGAGGTGCTCGAGATCTTCGCCGAGCTGGGAGTGATCTTCCTCCTCTTCTGGGTCGGGCTCGAGACCCGCGTATCGGAGATGTGGGCGGTGGGGCGCACCGCCCTCTCGGTCGGCGTCGCCGGTGTCGCGCTGCCGTTCGCCGGCGGAATCGCGCTCGGCCTCGCGCTCGGCGAGAGCACTGGGACCTCGGTGTTCCTCGGCGCCGCCCTGGCGGCGACCAGCGTCGGCATCACCTCGGCGGTGCTGATCGACCTGGGGATGATCCGAACCCGGGCCGCCCGGACCGTGCTCGGTGCGGCGATCATCGACGACATCCTCGCCCTGATCCTGGTCGCGGTCGCGACCGGCATCGCCGCGGAGGGCGGCCTCGACGCGATCGAGCTGCTGGTCGTGATCGGGCTCGCGGTGGCGTTCGTCGCCTTCTTCTCGCTGGGGGGCACCCAGCTGATGGCGCGGCGGCCACAGATCCTCCATGAGCCGCGCTTCTCGGAATCGCCCCTGCTGCCGGCGGTGATCCTCTGCCTCGGCGTGGCGGCCTTCGCCGCCCAGATCGGCCTCGCGGCGATCATCGGCGCCTTCCTCGCCGGGCTGATGGTCGCCGAGACCAAGGAGCAGCACCCGATCGAGGACGAGGTGGCGCCGCTCTACGCGTTCTTCCCCCCCTTCTTCTTCGCCTTCATCGGCATCGAGCTGGATCTCGACGCGCTGCTTGACGGCGAGACCCTGGCCCTGCTCGCACTGGTCACCGGGCTGGCCGCGGCGACCAAGCTCCTCGGCGCCTGGCTCGGCGCCAGGGGCATGGAGGGACGCGAACCCTGGATCGTCGCCGTCGGGATGATCCCGCGCGGCGAGGTGGGGATCATCGTCGCCAGCATTGGGGCGGCAGCGGGCGTCGTCGATGCCCAGCTCTTCGCCGTCGTCGTCGGGATGTCGATCCTCACCACCATCGCGGTGCCGCCGCTGCTGAGCAAACTAGGCTCCCGCTAGCCGATGGCAATAGCCGTAGCAACGTTCCTGATCGTGCTGGCGATCATCGCCAGCGAGAAGATGCACCGCACCAACGTGGCGTTGATCGGCGCCGCGATCGTCGTCCTCTTCGTCGGCGACTTCTCGCAGGAGCAGGCGATCGAGTCGATCGACTTCAACACGATCGGGCTGCTCGCCGGGATGATGATCCTCGTCTACCTAACCCAGCAGACCGGGATCTACGACTACCTGGCAATCCGGGCCGGCCAGATATCGGGCGGGGGCTCGTTCGCCGTCGTGATGAGCCTCGCGGGCACGACCGCGGTTCTCTCCGCCTTCCTCGACAACCTGACGACGATCCTGCTGATCGCCCCGATCACCTTCCTGCTCGCGGACGCGCTCGACATCGACCCGGTGCCGCTGCTCATCATCGAGGTGATGGCCTCCAACATCGGTGGCACCGCCACCCTGATCGGCGACCCGCCCAACATCATCATCGCCGGCGCCACCGGGCTCAGCTTCAACTCCTTCATCGCCAACCTGGCGCCGATCGTCGTCGTCACGTTCGTTGCAGTGATCCCCCTGCTCTACCTCGTCTTCCGTCGTCGCCTCCGGGTCGAGGAGCGCAATCGGCGCGCCGTCATGGAGCTGGACGCAATCGCCTCGATCCGCGATGCGGCCGAGCTGCGCCGCACCGGCCCGGTCCTGATCGCAACCGTGATCGCCTTCTTCGCCCACCAGACCCTCCACATCGAGCCCGCCACGGTGGCGCTGACCGGCGCCGCGGTGGCGCTGCTGGTCACCACGATCGACCTCGACGAGGCGCTCTCCCACATCGAGTGGCCGACCCTCTTCTTCTTCCTGGCGCTGTTCGTGATGGTGGGGGCGCTGGAGGCGACCGGGGCGATCGGCGACGTCACCGAGGCCGCCAAGGACGTCACCGGGGGAGATCGGACCGCGGAGCTGCTCGGCATCACCTGGATCGCCGCGGTGGGGTCGGGCATCGTCGACAACATCCCCTTCACGACCGCGATGATCCCCGTCGTCCGGGAACTGCAGGCAGGCAACGGTGGCGACGACGCCTACTGGTGGGCGCTGGCGCTCGGCGCCTGCTTCGGCGGCAACGCGACGATGATCGCCGCGGCGGCCAACGTCGCCGCCGCCGGGCTCGCGGAACGCGCCGGGACGCCGATCGGCTTCATGACATTCCTCCGCGTGGGCCTGCCCGTAACGTTCATCTCGATCGCGCTGGCCACCGGCTACATCGCACTCCGATACATCGCTCTCTGAGGGAGGGGATCCGATGCCCGACTCGATAGTCAACAAGGCACTGCGGGAGATAGAGCCGCTCGACGCCGACGAGCTGATCGGCCCGGCGGCCCGCCTGGTGATCGAGGCGGGCCTGCCCGCCCTGCCCGCGGTCGAGAAGGACGGCGGCTTCGCCGGGATCTTCGGCGAGCGGGAGTTCATGGCCGCCCTCTTCCCCGGCTACGTCGGCGAGCTGGCCTCGGCGGCGATGATCTCGCGCTCGGTCGACGAGACGATCGAGCGCCGCGCCGAGTGCGCCACGCAGCCGATCCGGAACTGGCTCACCACCGACCACGTCCTGGTCGAGGACGACTACTCGGACACCCAGCTCGCCGAGCTGTTCCTCCACCACCGCGTCCTGATCGTCCCCATCGCCACCGAGGGCAGGGTGCACGCCGTGGTCACCCGCCACGACTTCTTCTGTGCGCTGGTCGAACGCTTCGGCACCCTGGCCGAGGACCTCGGCGACTGAGCTAGCGCCCGCCGAGCAAGTCGCGCTCGATCAGCAGCTCGGCGACCTGGACCGCGTTTGTCGCCGCCCCCTTGCGGAGGTTGTCGCCGACGATCCAGAGATTCAACGTGCGCTCGCGGTCAGGGTCGCGACGGATGCGACCGACGAAGACCTCGTCCCGTCCCGCTGCGTCGATGGCCATTGGGTACCGACCGGCCGCCGGGTCGTCGACGACGACAACGCCGGGCGCATCGGCCAGCAGCTCGCGGCATTCGTCTGGGGCCAGCTCGTCGCGGGTCTGCAGGTTGACCGACTCGGAGTGGCCGGCGAAGACGGGCACCCGTGCGCAGGTGGCCGAGATCGCCACCTCGCCGCCGACCCCGAGGATCTTGCGGGTCTCGGCCATCACCTTGCGCTCCTCGGTCGTGTAGTCGTCGCCGTCTTTGAAGGTCTCGACCTGGGGCAGGACATTGAAGGCGATCCGGTGCGGGTAGACGTCGGCCGCCGGGCTCTCGTTGCCGTCGAGCACCTCGCCGGCCTGGCGGCGAAGCTCCTCGACCGCCTTCTGGCCGGTGCCGGAGACGGCCTGGTACGTGGAGACGACGAGCCTCTCGATCCCCACCGCGCGGTGGATCGGCGCCAGTGCCATCACCATCACCATCGTCGTGCAGTTCGGGTTGGCGACGATGCCCCTGTGCCCCG
>DASUUD010000202.1:0-2006 GCA_036374255.1 Solirubrobacterales bacterium
CCCACCGTGGCGGACGTCCGGGATCGCATGGGCATCGGCCCGCCGCGTTAACTTGCGCCTGTGACCGTCGCGGACCTCGACCTCGACCTCGACGTCTTTGCCGGCCCCTTCGACCTGCTGATGGCGGTCGTGCTGCGCGAGGAGGTCGACCTGCTCGAGGTGGAGCTGGCCGCGGTCGTGATCGCCTACGTCGAGCACCTGGAGCGCGAGGGGGAGCTGGAGCTGGAGGTGGCGACCGAGTTCCTGGTCCTGATCGCCGCCCTGCTGGAGCTGAAGTCGCGACTGCTCTTGCCCGGCGCCGACGAGGAGCTGGAGGAGCTGGCCCCGGAGGAGGCGGTCGAGGAGCTGCTGGCGAGGCTGCTCGAGTACAGGCGCTACCGCGAGGCCGCGGAGATGCTGAGGGCGCGATTCGAGGCCCAGCGCGGCTACCTCTACCGCTCGGCGCCCCTGCCGCCGGACCTGCGCCGGGTCGCGCTCGACGCCGCGACCGCGGTCTATGAGCCGGAGCGGCTCGCCGCCGCGCTCGGCGACCTGCTCACGGCGCCGCCGCCTCTGGACACCAGTCATATCCGGCCCACGGTCTCGCTCGAGAGACGGTTGGGGGCGATTCGCGAGGCGCTGGCCCGCAGCGCCAGCGTCGACTTCGACGAGCAGTTCGGCGGGGAGGACCGGCTGACCCAGGCGGTCACCCTCTTCGCCCTGCTGGAGATGTACCGCAAGGGCGAGGCGACCTGGAAGCAGCGGCGTCCGCTGGGCCCGATCGAGATCCGGAGGACGGGATGAGGACGAGGTCCTGCTGTGAGTGACCTGGCCCGGACGATAGAGGCGCTGCTGTTCCTCTCGCCCGAGCCGGTGGCCGCCGGCGAGCTGGTGGAGGCGACCGAGGCGACCGCGGGACAGGTCGAGGAGGCGATCGGCCTGCTGCGCGAGGACCTCGCCGAGGGGAAACGGGGCGTCGTCCTGCGCGAGGTCGCCGGTGGATACACGCTGGCCAGCGACCCGGCCAGCGAGGCGGCAGCCCGCCGGCTGCTCTCCAAGCCGCGCACACCGCCGCTTACCCAGGCGCAGGCCGAGACCCTGGCAATCGTCGCCTACCTGCAGCCGGTGTCGCGGCCCGAGGTTGCCCGCATCCGCGGGGTCTCCTCGGAGTCGGCCGTGCAGACGCTCGCCGAGCGCGGCCTGATCGAGGAGTCGGGCCGATCCCGCTTCGGCGCCTCCCTGTTCAAGACGACGGAGCTGTTCGAGCGCCTCTTCGGCCTCTCCGGCCTCGACCAGCTTCCGGACCCCTCGAGCTTCGACCCGACCCCGGAGGACGAGCGGGAGCTGCGCGAGCGGCTCCTCAAGGCGGGGGAGCAACGAGCCGAACCGTGACGGGTGAGAGCCGGGGGAGCCCCCTCCGGAGCAACAGCGGGGAGGCTCCGTCGGAGGCTCCCCCGGCTCTTTCACCGTGAGGCTCGGCAAGTTCCTCGCCCACGGAGGAGTCGCTTCGCGCAGGAGGGCTGAGGAGATCGTCGCTGCGGGCCGGGTGACCGTCGGCGGCGAGGTCGTGATCGATCCCGCCTGCGACGTCGGCGAGGACGACGAGGTGCGGGTGGACGGCAGGCCTGTCTCGGTCGAGCGGCGGGAGGTCTGGGCGGTGAACAAGCCGGCAGGGGTTGTGTCGACCGCCCGCGAGCCGGGCGGCCGGCCGGCCGTGGTCGAGCTGGTCGACACCGGGGCCCGGCTCTATCCCGTCGGCCGCCTCGACGCCGACTCGACCGGGCTGCTGCTGCTGACCAACGACGGCGAGCGGGCGAACCGGCTTACCCATCCCCGCGACGAAGTGGAAACGGCGTACCGGGCCGAGCTGCGGCGGCCGCCATCGGACCGTGACCTGGTCAGCTTGGAGCGCGGCGTCCGGCTCGACGACGGAGTGACCGCGCCTGCGCAGGTGCGGTGCCTCGGCGAGCGGGAGATCGAGGTCGTCCTGCGTGAGGGCCGCAATCGCCAGATCCGTCGCATGGCCG
>DASUUD010000203.1:0-12281 GCA_036374255.1 Solirubrobacterales bacterium
CGACACCTCGGTGACCTCCCCGTGCTCGGCCTCGAAGACCGGGAAGAGCCCGGTCTCCTTGACCAGCCGCGCGACCCGGATGGTGTCCCGGGAGGCGGAGCCCCAACCGAGCGGACAGGGCACGAAGATGTGCATATAGCGAGCGCCGCGGAACTCCATCGCCCGTTCGACCTTGTTCTCGAGGTCGCGCGGCTCGGCGACGGTCGCCGTCGCCACATAGGGGATCTCGTGCGCCATCGCGATCAGCGGCGCGTTCTTGCCCTGACCGAAGACGTTGCCGGGCTCCTTGCCGATCGGCTTCGTGTTGGCGGTGCGGGCCGCGGGGGGGGTCGCTCCCGAGCGCTGCACCCCCGTGTTCATGTAGGCCTCGTTGTCGTAACAGATGAACAGCACGTCGTCGTTTCGCTCGAACATCCCCGAGAGGCAGCCGAAGCCGATGTCCACTGTGCCTCCGTCGCCTCCCTGCCCGATCACGCGAATGTCGTCGCGTCCCTTCACCTTCATCGCGGCGGCCATCCCGGTCGCGATGGCGGGGGCGTTGCCGAACAGCGAGTGCAGCCAGGGGAGCTGCCACGAGGACTCGGGGAACGGCGTGGAGAAGACCTCGAGACAGCCTGTCGCGTTGGCGGCGATCAGCTGCCCCTCGGTGGCGCGCATCGCGGCATCGACCGCGTAGCGAGCACCGAGCGCCTCGCCGCAACCCTGACAGGCGCGATGGCCCGAGGTGAGGCTGTTGGATCGGTCCATGCGCGCCTGGACGGAGCGCTGCTCCGGGTCGAGCAGCCGGTTTCCGACCACGAAGCTGCCCGCCTGGTAGAACTTCACCTGCTGCTCGCGGGGACGGGATCTCTTCTGCTCGGGCGGCATCTCTCTCCTCAGTGCGGGCGCGCTGCGACCACTCCCACATCGCTCAGGATGTTCTCCGCGTGGGGGCCGCTCCGGGTGCTCTCCTGCATCCTCTTCAGCTCGGCTTCGACCCGCTCCCAGTTCATGTCGAGGAAAGTCAGCGGCTCCAGTTCGTCCCCAACGGCCTCCTCGAAGAGCCGGCGCAGCGACTTCTTCGTGATCGGGCGGCCTCCGAGCCCGGCGATCACGGTGTAGCCGTGTAGCTGGATCCCCGAGAGCGCCATCCGCACGTTCGCCGCGACGATCCCGCCGATGCCGACCGCGAGCGCCTTCTCGAGCACGACCACGCGCTTGGCGTTCCCGAGCGCCTCCCGCACCTCCTCCAGCGGGAAGGGGCGGAACGACTTGATCGCCAGCGCGCCGATGCTGACCCCCTCGTCCCGCAGCTCGTCGATGGTGTCCTCGATCGTGCCGAGCACAGATCCCAACGCGACGACGATGGTCTCGGCGTCCTCGGCGCGGTAGCCTCGGACGAGGCCGCCGGAGAGGCGATTGAAGGCGCTGCCGAACTCGGCGGAGACCTGGGGGATCAGGTCGAGCGCCTGGAGCTGCTTGGCGTGGGCCAGATACTTGACCTCGGAGAAGGCCTCCGGCCCGACCATTGCCCCGATCGTCACCGGATCGGCGGGATCGAGGACCTGGCGAGGCTCGAACGGAGGCAGGAACGAGTCGACCTCCTCCTGGGTCGGCACGTCCACCCGCTCGTGGGCGTGGGTGAGGATGAAGCCGTCCATGCAGACCATCACCGGCAGCGAGAGCTCCTCCGCGATCTTGAAGGCCTGGATGTGAAGGTCCACCGCCTCCTGGTTGGTCTCCGCATAGAGCTGGATCCAGCCGCAGTCGCGCTGCGACATAGTGTCGCTGTGGTCGTTCCAGATGTTGATCGGCGAGCCGATCGCCCGGTTGGCCACGGTCATCACGAGGGGGAGCCCCAGCCCGGAGGCGTTGTAGAGCGCCTCCGCCATGTAGAGCAGCCCCTGGCTCGCGGTCGCCGTGTAGGCCCGGGCGCCGGCTGCGGAGGCGCCGATGCAGACCGACAGGGCCGCGAACTCCGACTCGACCGTGATGTACTCGCACCGCTCCAGGGTGCCGCCGCGGACGAGGTCGGAGAGCCCCTCGACGATGTGGGTCTGCGGCGAGATCGGATAGGCGCAGACGACCTCGGGCCGGCATAGCGCCACCGACTCCGCCACCGCCGCCGAGCCCTCGGTCTGCTTAAGCATTGGCCACCGCCCCCTCGCTCTTCACGTACTCGAAGCACTCCTCGGCGGCCTGGGCATTGCGATCGCCCATCACCCCGGGGAACCGCTCGCGGATCGCCGCGGTCACCGACTCGAGCCGCAGCCTCCCCGTGAGGCCCGCGAAGCCGCCGAGCAGAGCCGCGTTGGGAAGGGGGCGACCGAGGCAGCGGCGGGCGATCTCGGTCGCCGGCGCCACGCGCAGGCGCTCGGATCGGAAGCGCTCGGCGAACTCCCCGAGACCGAGCTCGCCGAAACCGCGACTGCTGTTGATGAGGATGTAGGCGTCGGGCCCGAGCCCGTCGAAGAGATCCACCTGGTGCAGCAGGGTCGGGTCCTGGACGATCAGAGCGTCCGGCTCGGCCACCGGTTCGCGGGTCCGGATCGGGGCGTCCGCGAAGCGGCAGTAGGAGACGACCGGGGCGCCGCTGCGCTCGGACCCGAAGCTGGGAAAGGCCTGAGCGTGGCGACCCTGGTCGAAGGCGGCGATGGAGAGCAGCTCGGCGGCTGTGACGACGCCCTGGCCGCCGCGCCCGTGAATGCGCACCTCGAACATGGAGTCCATCCCCTCCATCGCAGTCAACGTAGGGACTGCGCAGCCCGAGTTCATCCGAAGTCTTCAGCAGTCCGCTCGGGGTGAAATACGGAGACCGTGTCCTCCTGGGCCAGCAGACGCCGGCAGAGCCGCGGGGGAAGGCCGACGTCGCCGGAACCCAATACGCCCGCGAGCGCCAGGCGCGCAGCGATCCAGGCGAGGGGGCGCTTGAGCACGGCGACCCGGACACCGCGCCGCACCAGGTCGCCCGCGGCCAGGGCGGTGAGGGCGCGGTCCCTGGCGAGGTCGGCGCAGAGAAGGGCGCCGGAGGGGCGGATCCGAGAATCGGCCAGGGCGGGCTGCAGCGCCGGCGGCGGCAGATGCACCACGCCGATCGACTCGCGGACGACTGCCAGGGCGCCGGCAACCTGCTGCAATGCGCAGGGCTCGGACGACAGGGAGATCTGGCATATCCGCCCTCGGGAGGCGACCCCGGCCTCGGGCAGGTGAGCGGCGAGCCGCTCCTCGAGCCGTCGAGCGGCTGCGGTTGCGATAAGCGACGGGCGTGGCCGGGCGGCGCCGAGGTCGATCAGCAGGCCCGCTCGTTCCGCATCGGAACCGGCGCAGGCGAGCGCCGCGGCCGCCGCCCTGGAACCGGCTGCCGCCCCGACCCGGGTGACGAGAACGGCTTCCTCGCCCATCTCAACGCGGCCTCGCGGCTGCGCTCGAGGTGACCGTGAGGCGCTCGCCGAGGGCGCCGAGCGGCGAGGGCGGGCGCAGGCGGACCGTCACCTCCCCGCCCCTCACCCGGACCTCGACATCGTCCTCCGCCCAGCCTGGCAGCGCCTCGCGGGCGGCGCTCGACGCTCCCCCGCCCGAGGCGAGGGAAAGCGCGCCGGCCTCGGCAGCGCCGTCGGCGATCGTCAGCGCGTAGCCGACGGCGAGCATCTGCAGGGCGATGAGGCCCGCCAAGAGCAGGGCCGGGAGAGCCGCGACCAGCTCCACCGAGGCCTGACCGCGCTCCCTATCCACCGGCGCCGAGGTCCGTATGAGCACCCACTCGGATCCGGGGCAGAAGCGGCAGCAGCCGGGGGACGGCGACACGCACCGCGACGCCCTCCTTCTCCCGCACCACGGAACCCTGCCGCATCGACGGCGGCAGCGCCCGGCGCGCGGCCTTCGGCGCGCTACCCCCGACGAGCGCCGTCCGCGCCCCGGCCCTCGCAGCGATCCCCGCCGACCAAAGCGCCTGCCCGACCAGGCCGAGCTGTGCTGCGACCATCACCGCCAGGAGGAGAAACGGGAGCGTCGCGATCATCTCGATCGAGGCGGTCCCACTCTCCGCGGGGACGCTGTCGGAATGCTTCCGGAGCACCCCCCGACCGTTCCAGGCCGCGGCGCACCTGTGGTGCGCTCAGGCGAACAAACCAGTCACGAGTTCGTATCGCCTCAGTATGTGTTGGCCTCCACCCAGACCCGCCAGATCGCGGCGACCGCGGCGGCGAGCAGGAAGATCCAGGCGAGGGTCCCGCCCCCGCTCGAGAGCATCTCGTCACTTCCCGCGACCAGCAGGGCGATCAGCCCCAGCGCACCGAAGAGGATCGCGCGGCGAACGTCGCTCAGCGCCGCCAGCGTGAGCTGGTTCTGGCGGCTGAGGACGTAGAGGGTCCAGGCGATCGCGGACAGGAAGGCGAGGACGATCGCGGCCAGGATCGCTTCGGCCAGATTCCCCCCGCCGGGCACGAAGGCGACGACGAGAGCCAGCAACAGGACGATCGCGACGTTGCGCAGGGTCCTCACAGCGCAAATCTTACGCTCGCTACTTGGAGGTCATCACGACCAGGCCGAAGGCGACCGCGGCCAGAGTCACGAGGAGGGCGAGCAGGCCGACGAGCGCCACGGCCGCCGCCGCAAGCCGCCTTTCGTCGAGGCTGAAGTCGACGAAGCGGGCCGCACCCCAGATCGCGATCGAGAAGACGGCGGTGATGCCAATGCCTGCGATCAGCGAGGCGATCACCGTGTACAACAGGTCCTTGGTCTCGACGATGACAGCCATCTCGCATCAGCTCGCAGGCACCGGCGCTCCCTGTTGCCAGCGGCGCACGAACGCCGCACCGATCAGCGACAGCGCGGCCAGGGTGATCAGCACCGGCCCCAGCGCGCCGCTGCCGAAGACGCGGCTGACGCCGTAGGTCGCCGCGCCGATCGCCGCCGCGGCCGGAAGCGTCAGCAGCCAGGCCGCCACGATGTTGCCCGCCACCCCCCAGCGCACCGCGGAGAGCCGCTTTCCGGCGCCGGCGCCTATCACCCCGCCGTTGATCACATGGGTGGTCGAGAGCGGAAAGCCAAAGTGCGTGGAGGCGAGGATCACGGCCGCCCCCGCCCCCTGCGCGGAGAACCCCTGGGCGGCGTCCATCTTGATGATGCGAGACCCGGTGGTGCGGATGATCCGCCAGCCGCCGCTGTAGGTGCCGAGCGCAATCGCGGTGGCCGCGGAGACGATCACCCAGAACGGTGGGTCGGAGCCCTCCCCCAGCGTCCCGTTGGCGATCAGCGCCAGTGTTATGATCCCCATCGTCTTCTGCGCGTCGTTGGTCCCGTGGGCGAGGGCGAGCATGCCCCCGGAGACGACCTGGCCGTAGCGGAAGCCGCGGGTGACGGTTCCCGGACGCTGGCTTCCCACAACGCGATAGACGATCCCGATCGAGACCCCCGCCACCGCGAAGGCGACGGTCGGCGCCACGACAGCCGGGATCAGCACCTTGCCGACGACGCCGTCGGCGAGCACGGCATCGACCCCCGACGCCGCCAGCGCCGAGCCGACCACGCCCCCGATCAGGGCGTGGGAGGAGCTGGAGGGCAGGCCGAAGTACCAGGTGGCCAGGTTCCAGGAGATCGCTCCGATCAGCCCCGCGAAGACGACCGTGGGCGTGACCACGGAGGCATCGACAATGCCGCTGGCGACCGTGGCGGCGACCGAGATCGAGATGAAGGCCCCGACGAAGTTGAGCACTGCTGCGAAGGCGACCGCCACCTGCGGGCGCGCCGCCCGCGTCGAGATCGAGGTGGCGACGACGTTGGCCGTGTCGTGGAAGCCGTTGGTGAAGTCGAAGGCCAGCGCCGTCCCGACGACTATGACGAGGATGACGTCAGATTCCACAGTGACTGGTCGTCACGAGTTCTTGATCACTATGCCCTCGATGATCTGGGCGGCGGTCTCGGTGGCGTCGATCGCGTTCTCCAGCACCGCGAACATGTCCTTCCAGCGGATCACGACCATCGGATCGATCCCGTTGGAGAAGAGCGAGGCGACCGCATCGCGGGATATTCGGTCGCCCTCGTTCTCCAACCTGTGGATCTCGATCCAGTACTTGTCGAGGTCCTTGAAGTCGCGCAGGTGTTCCAGCGCCTCGGCGAGCTGCTCGCAGGCCGCGACCAGCACGTCGGTGAGCGCCTGCGCCTGCGCCATCGGCGCCTCGATCTTGTAGAGCCCGAGCAGGTCGGCCGCCTCCTCCGTGAAGTCGACGATGTCGTCCATCTGCGTGGCCAGGCCGTAGATGTCCTCGCGGTCGATCGGGGTGACGAAGGTGGAGTTGAGCCGCTGGACTATGTCGTGGGTTATGCGGTCCCCCTCCTGCTCGGCCTTGAGGATCTCCCGCCCGAAGTCCCCGTCATCGGGCCAGGTCGCCATCATCCGCTGCAGCAGCCGCGCCGCGCTGAGGGTGTTCTGCCCGGCCTCGACGAAGAGGTCGAAGAACACGCGGTCCCGGGGCACGAGCGAAATGCGCGGCACGCGCCCCATCCTATTGATGGGGACGGCGGCGGCTCGGTCAGCCCGCCGCCGCCGCCAGCTGCTCGGCGGCTCGCGCGGAGTGCCGCTCGCAGAGCTCCTCCTGAACGCTCCGCCGCTCGGGCGCCGGCGAGCTGCGCCGCGTCCAACCGCCGTCGGAATCGAGCTCCCAGGCGTTCGCGCTGTCGGCGAAGCAGCGCTCCAGCACATCGAGCAGCTCGGCCTGCAGCTCCCGGTCCTCGACCGGCGTGACCAGCTCGACGCGATGGTCGAGGTTGCGGGGCATCAGGTCCGCGGAGCCGACCAGCATCCGCGACTCCTCCCCGCGCCGGAAGGCGTAGATGCGTGAGTGCTCCAGGAAGCGCCCGACGACCGAGACGACGCGTATGTTCTGCGAGACGCCGGGCACCCCCGGGCGCAGGCAGCAGACGCCGCGCACGTTGAGGTCCACGGGAACTCCCGCGCGTGAGGCCTCGTAGAGGGCCTGGATGCAGCGGGCGTCCACCAGCGCGTTCATCTTCAGGGTGATCCGCGCCTCCTCGCCGGCCCGGTGAGCCGCCACCGTGGCCTCGATCTCCTCCAGCAGCCTGTCCCGCATGGTCGTCGGAGAGACCAGGACCTTGCGGTACTCGGCGGGCCTCCCGTAGCCGGTCAGGAAGTTGAACATCTCGGCGACGTCGGCGCCGATCTCCGGGTCGGCGGTGAAGAGGCCGAGGTCGCTGTAGAGGCGGGCCGTCGTCGGGTTGTAGTTGCCGGTGCCGATGTGGACGTACTCGCGCACGCGGTCGCCCTCGCGGCGGACGACCAGGATCGCCTTGACGTGGGTCTTCAACCCCGGGATCCCGTAGACCACGTGGACGCCCGCCTCCTCCAGCGACTTCGCCCAGTGGATGTTCGCGGCCTCGTCGAAGCGGGCTTTCAGCTCGACCATGCAGACCGCCTGCTTGCCGCGTTCCGAGGCCCGGATCAGGGCGGGGACGAGGGGCGAATCGTCGCTGGTGCGGTACACGGTCTGCTTGATGGCCAGCACGTCGGGATCGGCGACCGCCTGGTCCACGAAGCGCTCGACCGAGGTCGGGAACGAGTCGTATGGATGGTGGACGAGGATGTCGCCCCTGCGGATCGCGGCGAACATGTCCACCGGCTCCTCGTCCTCGCCCTGCAGCCGGGGCTGCGTCACCGGGTTCCAGGGCTCGTAGCGCAGCTCCGCGTGGCCCGGAAGGGCGGCGACGTCGGTGAGGTCGGCGAGGTCGATCAGGCCATCGACGTCATAGACCTCGCGATCTTCGAGGCGCAGCGCGTCGATCAGCTGGGCACGAAGCTTCGTGTTCATCCCCGCGGCCACCTCGAGCCTCACGACCTCGCCGAAGCGGCGCCGCCGCAGCTCGTCCTGGACGGCTTGCAGCAGGTCGTCGGCCTCGTCGGAGACCGTGAAGTCAGCGTCGCGGGTGACCCGGAAGTAGCCGTGATCGACGACCTCCGTCCCCGGAAAAAGGCTGTCGAGGTTGGCCGCGATCGCCACCTCCAGCGGAACCAGGGCCGTACCGTCCTCGCCGACCGGCAGGAAGCGGCCGAGCAGCTCCTTCGGCACCTTGACCCGGGCGATGATCTCGGTGTCGCTCTCGGGGTCGCGCAGCAGGACGCCGAGGCTGAGCGAGAGGTTCGAGATGTAGGGGAAGGGCCGGCCGAGGCCGATCACCAGGGGCGTCAGGGCCGGGAAGATCTGCTCGTGGAAGCGGGCATCGATTTCGGTGCGCTCGGCCTCCGTCGCGGAGTCGAGCGAGACGATGCGGATTCCCTCCTCGGCGAGAGCCGGGCGCAGCTCCCCGTCGAAGCAACGGTGCAGGCGTCCGTCCAGCTCGAGCACCCGAGCCTGGATGGCGTCTATCTGCTCGCGGGGGCCGAGCCCGTCGGGACCGCGCGGGTCGATGCCCGCGTCGAGCTGGTCGAAGAGGCCGGCCACCCGGACCATGAAGAACTCATCGAGGTTCGAGGCGTAGATGGCGGCGAACTTGACCCGCTCCAGCAGCGGGATCCCCGGGTCCTCGGCCAGCTCCAGCACCCGCTGGTTGAAATCCAGCCAGGAGAGCTCGCGATTGAAATAGAGGCCCGGATCGTCGATCGGGCAATCGTACTCCGGCCCCTGGGGCTCCCCCGACACTTCAGGCGGCACGGGCCGGCGCCCGCTCGGCGACCCGGCCGGACGGGTCGAGAGCGCAGCGGCAGCCGGCCGGGAGGCCATCGGTGTCCCCCTCCTCGTCAATCGTTTGGCCGCCGAGATTCGCCAATAGCGGGGCAAACATGTGAAGTTGAGGAGAACCTCCGGTGAAGATCCGGTGACCGGCGCTCGCGTGGTTCCTTTGTCAACTGAGGCTTGACCAAGGCACCCCGCGGCGACCCCGGCGCCTCGACCGCGGGGTGGGCGCGGGCGCGACTAGATGGCGGCCTCGAGGCGGTTCCAGGTTCCTCTGCTCGTTTCGAGCTGCCAGAGCTCCCGGAACCGACGAAAGAGCAGCTCGCGGCGCATCCGAAGCAGGGCCTCGAGCGACTCGATGCCCTCGGCGCGAGGCAGCATCACGTCGCAGTCGTGGATCTCGCCGAGAACTCCCTGCAACTCCTTCGCCGCTCTCCGTGCCTCGACTCCAACCTCGCCGAAGCAGGCCTCGGTGATCTCGAGGACGTAGCGCAGCCGCTTGGCGGCGATCCGCATATCGTGCTGTGCCGTTTCGGCACCCGGTTCCAGGGCCTCATCGGCGAACGACCGCAGCTCCTCCAACCTCGTTCGCAGGATCAGCCGCGCGTTCGCGCGCAACGGCATCAGCGGGTCCAACCCCTCAATCCGGCGCGCTCTCACGACTCCGCCGCCTCGACGAGCTTTGCGAGCCGGCGGCGAAGCTTGGCCAGCCGCTTTGCCTGCACGAACGCCGCCAGCTCCTCGTTCGCCATCCGCTGCTCAGCCCGCAGCACCCCGATCAGCGCCTGCAGGCGCTCGCGGTCGGAGCCGGACAGCTCGCCGGCCAAGCCCTCGAGGAACTCGATCGCGACATCCCGGTCGCGGCGCTCGCCGAGCGCGTCGGCGAGCGCCTTGACCCGCCTCAGCGCCTTCCGCCACCGCTTCGGCGGAAAGCAGGGCTCGAAGACCTCCATCGCCGCGCGCAGGCGCCGGGTCGCGACTCGCATGTCGTGAACCCGCTCGATGTCGTCGAGGTCGAGGACGCCGCGCGAATGCTCGAAGACCTCCGCTGCCCTCACCTCGACCACTCGAGCGGCCGCGGCGGCAAACGGCTCGTCGCAATCGAAACCCGGGACCTCACGCGCGCGCGCCACGCGCGGAGGCTAATCAAACGGCGATCGGACGATCAGGCTGCGAGGCGACCGAGTGAGGAGCCGCCGGCGTCGCCGTTGAGCAGGTCGAGCACGACTCCCTCGCGGAGCCCGCCCTTGCCGATCTGGAGCGGGCAGCCGAGCAGCTCGGAAATCTTCTCGAGCAGCAGGACGCCGGTGGGCAGGATGCGCACCCGTTCGGGATCGAGCTCGAAACGGCGCGCGACCTCGGCGGCCGGGTCGCTGCAGAGCACCCGGACGCCGCGCTCCAGGGTCTCGTATTCGAGCACCGCACCGACCAGCCTCCGCAGGGAGGTGGCGCTGCCGCCCACCGCGACGGCCTGGCCGGGCCGCTCGATCTCGACCTCACCGAAGATGTCGTCGACCCGGTCGCGGACCCTGCGTATCTCGGCAGCGGAGGGTGGATCCGAGGCGATCAGCTCGTCGGCGAGGGAGCCCGATCCGACGCGCCAGGAGCGGACCTCCTCGACGCCCCCCGGCACGGTGCCGAGGACCACCTCGGTCGATCCTCCCCCCACATCGACCACTGCCACCGTCCCATCGACCGGGTGTCCGAGCGTCTTGGTCGCGCCGATGAACGAGAGCCGGCCCTCCTCGTCGTCGCTGAGTATCTCGATCGGGATCCCGGCGGCCTCCCCGATCGCGCCGACCGCCCGCTCCGCGTTCGACGCCTCCCGGACCGCGGCGGTGGCCACCGCGCGGATCGTCTCCGCGCCCAGCTCGCGGGCCAAGCGCACCTGGGTCGAGACGACCTCCGCAACCTCATCGAGCTTGCTCCCTGAGATGGCCCCCGATCTGTCCAGCGCCCTGCCGATCCGCGTGTAGGCGCGCTGCTCCATCACCTTCTTCAGCCGTCCGTCGACCGGCTCGGCGACGAGCAGCCGCGTCGTGTTGGAGCCGATGTCTATCGCGGCGCAGAGCACGGGGTCATCCCCCATCTTCCCAGTGTGGCCGGATCTCAACCGGCGGGGGGATCTACCCGCTGGGGTGAGAAGCGTCCTCGAACTCCTGGAAGAGACCGGTGACGACGAAGGCGACCTGCTCTCCGATGTCGACGGCGTTGTCGCCGATCCGCTCGATGGCGCGGGCGCCCAGCAGCATCGTCATCGCCCACTCGCGCTTGTCCGGGTCATCGCCGATCTCGAGCGCCCGGTGGAAGCATTCGCGGTTCAGGTCGTCGACCACGTCGTCCTGGCGGACGAGGTCGCGGGCCATCGCCAGGTCTCGCTCCTCGAAGGCACGCTTTGCCTGAGAGATCAGGCTGAGCGTCTGCTTGCCCATGGAGAGGATCATCTTCACCATCTCCTCGTCGGCCGGAGGATCGGTCCCGGTGAGCGGCAGCAGCTTGCAGACGTTCACGCACTGATCGCCCATTCGCTCCACGTTCTTCAGCACATGGAGAAGCGCCGAGATGAGCCGCAGGTCGGTGGCCACGGGCGACTGCGTGGCGAGCAGGGCGATCAGGCTCTGATGAGCCTCCAGGTAGCGGCCGTCGATTCGGTCGTCGTCGGCGATCACCTGCTGGGCCAGCTCGACGTCCTGGTGCTCGACCGCCTCGAGCGTCCGCCTCAGGGCTGTGCCCACCAGGTCGAGGCCGCCGAGGGCGCTCGACTCGAGCTGGTCCAGCTCCTCCTGGTAGTGGATCCTCGTGTGCTCGACCATTCGGACGGTCACCCGACTTTCCCGGACACGTAGTCCTCGGTCCGCTGGTCGGACGGGTTGGTGAAGATCTTCTCGGTCTCGTCGTACTCGACCAGGCGGCCCCAGCGATTCTGCTCGCCGCCGTCAAGCTCGACCATCAGGAAGGCGGTGCGGTCGGAGACCCGCGCCGCCTGCTGCATGTTGTGGGTGACGATGACGATCGAGAACTCCTCCTTCAGCTCGATCATCAGGTCCTCGATCTTGCCGGTCGAGATCGGGTCGAGCGCCGAGCAGGGCTCGTCCATCAGGATGGTGTCCGGCTCGACCGCGATGCAGCGGGCGATGCAGAGGCGCTGCTGCTGTCCTCCGGAGAGGCCGAAGGCGTTGTCGTCGAGGCGGTCCTTGACCTCCTCCCAGAGCGCCGCCCCTCGCAGCGCCCGCTCGACGGTTGCGTCGAGGTCCTGCTTGCGGCCGAGGATTCGCGGCCCGAAGGCGACGTTGTCGTAGATCGACTTCGGGAACGGGTTCGGTTTCTGGAAGACCATCCCGATCAGCTTGCGCACCTGGACGGGATCCACACCGGGGCCATAGAGGTCCTCGCCGTGGTAGAGCAGCTCACCGCGCACCTCGGCCCCCGGAATCAGGTCGTTCATCCGGTTGAGGCAGCGCAGCAGCGTGCTCTTGCCGCATCCCGAGGGCCCGATCAGCGCCGTGACGTCGTTGCGGTGGATGTCGAGCGAGATGTCCTTGACCGCCGAGACTCCGCTGTAGAGGACCTCGACCCCCTTCAGCTCGAAGACCCTTTCCCGGGCTCCGGAGGCTCCGT
>DASUUD010000204.1:0-5508 GCA_036374255.1 Solirubrobacterales bacterium
CACCTGAGGATCTCGGCGCCCCCGATCCGCCACCCGTGCCACTACGGGATCGACATGTCGAGCCGCGAGGAGATGATCGCCCACGGGCGCACGATTGAGGAGATCGCCGACGAGCTGGGAGCCGACTCGCTCGCCTACCTCTCGATGGAGGGCGTCTACGAGGCGATCGGCGGTGCGCCCGAAGACCACTGCGACGCCTGCTTCACGGGCCGCTACCCGCTCGGCGACCCCGACGAGGCGAACGGGAAATTCGCCCTGGAGGAGATCGCCGTTGTCCCCGCCGGCTCCTGAGCTCAGCGGCGGGCGGGAGCGCGACAGGCGGCGAGCAGCTAGGGCGTGAGGGCGCTGATGATGCTCTGCGCCGACCTGATCTCCGTGACGCGAACGACGGTCTCCCCCGCGTAGAGAGGACCGGCCTCGAGCAGGTTGGCCGGGCCGTCATCCGTGGGGGGAACGGGGAGCAGCAAACGGCCTGCCGGGCTCTGCGCCCCGGCGATGCGCCGCTGCAGGGCAGTGGGAGTGAAGCGGGCGCCCGGGGCCATGGCCCTGTTGATCAGCCGGTTGAGGCGAGGCGTCCCGGAGCCGTTCCGCAACCAGTGCTCGGTCGCCGCGTTCGGGACAACGCGGTGCGGAGCAGGCCAGCCGGCGCCGAAGAGCTCGGTGAGGATCGTCTTTCGTGCCTCCAGCAGGCGGCGGCGGTACTCGGGATGGGCGCGGCTCTCCTCGGAGAGGAGGAAGCGAGTGCCGGCGACCGCCGCCGTGGCGCCCGCCGCGAGCGCCCGCTCGACGTCCGCGCGCTCCACTATCCCGCCGGCGAGAAGGAGCGGATAGTCGGGGGGCAGCGCCGCCCTGACCCGGTCGAGCAGCTCCAGGGCGGGGATCGACCCACGCACGTGGCCGCCCGCCTCGACCCCCTGGACGATCACCGCGTCGGCGCCGGCCGCGCGCGCCGCGCGCGCCTCGGCCACCGAGCCGCACTGATGGATCCACCTGCCCGGCGTGCGTCGCCGCGGCCTTCCCCAGAAGGTGACGACGACGTTCGCGTCTGCCGCCGCCCTGAACCAATTCCTCCTCGCGAAGGGGAGCAGCAGGTTGACCGCGAGGGGACGCCCCGTGAGGCGCCGCGCCGCGGCCAGCTCGCGTTCGATTGCATCCGCGCCGTTGACCGCGATCGTTCCGAGACCCCCTGCCTCAGACACGGCCGCGGCCAACTCATGGCGGCTGATTCCGCCGCCCATGCCGGCCTGTATCACCGGGGTGTCGACATCCAGGGCCTCCAGCAACCCGGCCGCGCCTCCTGAGTTCGACTTTCTTCGCGCCATACGCGGATAAAGACGAACTCAGCCTACGTTAGGCCGATAATGCGCCGGTGGACGCGTCGTTCAAGCTCGTCGTGCTCGCCTCCGGCAGCGGCACCAACCTGCAGGCGATTCTCGATCGGTTGCACGGGCGCGAGGGGATCGAGGTGGTGGGGGTGGCGTCGGACAGGGCGGGCGCCCGCGCATTACAGCGAGCCGAGGCCGCCGGGGTGCCGACCGCGCTCTTCCCGACAGCCGACCACCCGGATCGAGAGGCGCGCGACGAGGCGATGGGCGACTGGATCGAGGAGCGGGGGGCCGATCTGGTCGTCCTCGCCGGGTACATGCAGATCCTCAGCGAGGCCTTCGTGGCCCGCTTCCGCAACCGCATCGTCAACGTCCACCCCGCCCTGCTGCCCTCCTTCCCCGGCCTCGATGCGATCGGGCAGGCGCTGAAGGCCGGGGTCGAGGTGACGGGGGTGAGCGTGCACTTCGTCGACGAGGGGGTCGACACGGGACCGGTGATCCTGCAGCGGGAGGTCCCGATCCCCGCCGACCGCGACCGCGGGCGGCTCGAGGAGGAGATCCACGCGGTGGAGCACGAGCTCTACCCGGAGGCGATCCGCATGATCGCCCGGGGCGCAGCTAGGATCGACGCGAGCGACCCGCGCACGGTCGTGATCGATGAGTGAGGCGCCCGCTGACACCCGCACGGAGGCCGTGAGCGACGGCGCGGTCCGGGTGCGCCGGGCGCTGATCTCCGTCTCTGACAAGACCGGGATCGCCGAGTTCGCCAAGACGCTGGCCGGGCTGGGGGTCGAGATCCTCTCCACCGGCGGCACGGCGAGCGCCCTGCGCGAGGCCGGGGTCGAGGTGACCGACGTCTCCGAGTTCACCGGCCAGGCGGAGATCCTCGACGGCCGGGTGAAGACGCTGCACCCGCGGCTCCACGCCGCCCTGCTCGCCCGCCGCGACGACCCCGAGCACATGGAGACGTTGCAGCGCGAGGGGATCGAGCCGATCGACCTGGTCTGCGTCAACCTCTACCCGTTCGAGGAGACCGTCTCCGGGCACGAGGTCGAGGAGGCGGTCGCGATCGAGAACATCGACATCGGCGGCCCGACGATGATCCGGGCCGCGGCCAAGAACCACGCCGGGGTCGTGGTGATCGTCAAGCCCGAGTCCTACGACGCGGTATGCGCGGAGCTGGAGGAGTCCGGCGGCGAGGTCTCGGCCTCGACCCGGCACTGGCTGGCGAACGAGGCCTTCGCCCAGACCGCCCGCTACGACGCCGCGATCAGCCGCTGGTTCTCGACCGAGTACGAGGACTTCCCCGAGCACCTGACGATCGCCTACGAGAAGGAGCTCGACCTGGCCTACGGCGAGAACCCCCACCAGCGCGGGGCGCTCTACTCCGAAGCCGGGGGCCGCAGCCACGTCCTCTCCGGCGTCGCGAAGCTGCACGGGAGGGCGCTCTCCTTCAACAACGTGCTCGACCTCGACTCGGCGCGGCGGCTGACCGCCGAGTTCGAGCAGCCCGCCTGCACGTTCGTCAAGCACAACAACCCCTGCGGCGTGGCGGTCGGCGAGGACGCGCTGGACGCCTACCGCAAGGCGCTCGCCTGCGACCCGATGTCGGCGTTCGGCGGCGTGATCGCGATCAACCGCCCGATCGGCGTCGAGCTGGCGGAGGCGCTGCACGAGAACTTCGTCGAGGTGCTGATCGCGCCCGGCTTCGAGGACGGGGCGCTGGAGGCGCTGCAGCGCAAGGAGGCGATCCGCATCCTCTGCGACGAGGAGCGGCGTCAGGAAAACGCCGGCGAACGCGACATGAAACGGGTCCGCGGCGGACTGCTGATCCAGGACCGCGACGGAGAGCCGGAGCCGCGCGAGCTGATGGAGGTGGTGACCGCAACGGAGCCGGTGGAGCAGCAGTGGCGCGACATGCTGTTCGGCTGGACGGTGGTCCGGCACGTGCGCTCCAACGCGATCGTGATCGCCAAGGGCGGCGCGACGCTCGGCATCGGCGCCGGGCAGATGAGCCGCGTCGACTCGGCTCGCATCGCGATCGAGAAGTGCCGCGAGGCGCGCGGCGAGGAGGCGGAGGAGCTGCTGAAGGACTCCGCCGTCGCCTCCGACGCGTTCTTCCCCTTCGCCGACGGGCCCCAGGCGGCGATCGATGCCGGTGCCGACGCGGTGATCCAGCCCGGCGGCTCCAAGCGCGACGCCGAGGTGATCGATGCCTGCGATGCCGCCGGCGTCACCATGGTCTTCACCAAGCACCGCCACTTCCGGCACTGAGCGTCAAGCGCTATCTGCTTCGCACCACTCCGGAGCGGCATTTTGCCGCCCGGCGGACCAGCAGCCGGTCGATCAGGACGGTCGAGTCGTACTGCCGGTCCCCCTGGTCGAAGATGGAGATATGGAGGAGGCGGAGCCCGGGCCTGACCCTGGTCGATGCCCGCAGCTTGCCCGTTGCCGCGTCATAGGTGGTCCCCCGGGCCGCCCTGCGAGAGACGCGCGCCACTCCCGTTCCGTTGACGCTGATCAGGTTGCCGTCGCGGGTCGTGGCGAAGTTGCGCGGAGCCCTGATCCTCGGGTCCTGCCTGCCGGCCGCGTTCCAGCTCGGAAAGCGATGCACTTCGGCGATCAGCGCGTCGTTGAATTCCGAGCCGACCCACTCCGGGTACTCCTCGGAAAGGAACTTGAACCGGAAGGAGAGGCAGTTCGCACGCCGCGGGACCCGCAGACGGATCCGCCAGATGACCACATCTCGTGCGCCTTTGGTCTTCACTCCTCCGTTGCGGCAGCTCGTCCTGTGCGACTTGTTCCGGTTGTCGGCCAGCGGGGCGCAGCCGGTGGAGAGAATCGCGAACGATCGACCTCTCCGCGGGAAGCCCGCGAACTTCCTCTGCGAGATGGCGACGGGCTTCCCGCCGGGCGGGATCGTGACGAACTTGGAGTGGACCACCAGGTTGCGCCTGCCTTCGACGATCGAGCGAGCAAGATGGGTTGCCCCGGCGTCCGAGCGGCTGACCGGGGTAATGCCGCCTGTCTTCTTGTGGAAGCCGATCGCACCGCCCGCCACGATCAGGAGGACGGCGATCGACGCCAGCCCCAATGAAGAGATCTTCGATCGAAGTCGCACCTTCCTTCGCTTCCCCGATTCGGCGAAACCAAACAGGCGCTTCGTCCCTCTGCAGAGATGATGATGCCCCCGCCGGGATTCGAACCCGGGCCGCGCGGCTTAAAAGGCCGCCGCTCTAACCAACTGAGCTACGGGGGCGCGACCGCCAATGGTAGTTGCCGGTCGGCCGATCGGCACCGGCCGGGGGACGGAGCGTCAGGAGAGCTCCGGCAGGCCCTCCTCGGGAGTCGATGCCTCGGCGTGGGTGCGCACGGGGATGCGGCCGGCGCGGCGGGCGGCGAGGCCGGCCTCGACGGCGCCGCGCAGCGCGGTCGCCATCGCGGTCGGATCTTCGGCGCCGAAGATCGAGCTGGCCGCCAGTACCGCATCGCAGCCCAGCTCCATCGCCAGCGCCGCGTCGGAGGCGGTGCCGATACCCGCGTCGAGGACGACCGGGACATCGGCGCGATCGGCGATGATCGCGATGTTGTAGGGGTTGCGGATGCCGGCGCCGGAGCCGATCGGGGAGCCGAGCGGCATCACCGCGGCGCAACCCGCCTCCTCCAAGCGGCGGGCGAGGATCGGGTCGTCGTTGGTGTAGGGGAGGACGGTGAAGCCCTCGCCGACCAGGGTCTCGGCGGCGTCGAGCAGCTCCACCGCGTCCGGGTAGAGGGTGCGGTCGTCGCCGATCACCTCGAGCTTGATCCAGTCGGTGCCGAAGGCCTCGCGGGCGAGGCGGGCGGTGCGGACCGCGTCGCGGGCGGTGAAGCAGCCGGCGGTGTTGGGGAGGGCGAAGAGGCCGAGCCGCTCGATCACGTCGAGCACCGAGCCCTCGGCGCCGGGATCGACCCGGCGCAGAGCGACGGTGACGATCTCCGTCCCGGAGGCGGCGAGCGCGGACTCCATCTGCTCCAGGGAGCGGAAGCCTCCGGTGCCGGCGATGAGGCGAGAGGTCCACTCGCGTCCGCCCAGCTTCCAGGTTTCAGCGCCGCCCTGGATCGCCGCCAGTACCTCGACGCTCTGCCCCTCGCGCAGCTGGATCGAATCCCACTCGCCGCGGGGCACGACCTCCCCGTCCAGGGC
>DASUUD010000205.1:0-2006 GCA_036374255.1 Solirubrobacterales bacterium
TCGCCGAGCACGCCGAGGCGATCGGCGCCGGCCTGGTCGCGATCAGCGCCAGGATCGAGGGGGAGCTGGCCGAGCTAGACCCGGCGGAGGCAGATGAGATGCGTGCCTCCTACGGCGTCGAGGGATCCGGCCTCGACCTCCTCGTCCGCGCCGCCTACGACCTGCTCGAACTGATCACCTTCTTCACCGCCGACGAGGGCAAGGAAGCCGTGGCGCGATCCATGCCCCGCGGCTCCACCGCCTGGGAGGCGGCGGGGACGATCCACACCGAGATCCAGGAAGCCTTCGTCAAGGCCGAGGTGATCGGCTGGGAGCAGCTGGTCGAGTGCGGCGGCTACGCCCCCGCCCGCGACCGCGGCCTGCTCCGCATCGAGGGCCGCGACTACGTGGTCCAGGACGGGGACGTCGTCACCATCAGGGTCTGAGGCCTACGCCGGGATCTCCAAGCCGAGCGCGCCACTAACCCCAGGCCGTCCCCTCCAGCAGGGCGCGCCCCCGGGCGGCAAGCTGAAGCGCCTCCTCCTGGCCCAGGGTCGGGACGGTTGCCGCGTAGACGAAGTCCGGCAGCAGCCGGGGCAACTCGGCGGCTCGCCCCGCCATGATCTCGCGGCGCACCACCGCTTCCACTCCGCCCAGCGCCGCCCGTGCCGCTCGTGGCGAGAGGGGCGATCCGCCGGCGTCCTCACCCAGTCGCTCCAACATCGCCGCCAGCATCCGTGCGCCCGTCTCCAGGCCCTCCTTGAGGCGCGGAGGAGCCATCTGCCTCGCGCAGATGAACGTTAGGCTCGCGAAGGCCGGCCGCGCCGCCAGCAATTCGAGGATCGCCCGAATCCCCAACAGCGCGCCATCGCGCCCGGGCAGGTCAGCCGAGTAGCCCGCCGCGAAGGTCGTCATCACCTCGGCCAGGATCGCGTCGATGGCAGCCGCGCCGCAGTTTTCCTTCTTGGCGAATAGCTCGTCGAAGAACTCCGGTGAGATCCCGCTTCGCTCGATCACCTGCTCGCGTGTCGTCTCTGCATAGCCGCGCTCGGCACAGAGCGACGCCATCGCCTCGATGATTCTCTGGCGATTCGACCTGGTGAGTATGGCCTCTGCCTCAGCATGGACCGCGGGCCGGCGGTCTCCTCGGTCGTTCAATTGGACACCCTCAGCTTGGGGCCGTGGCCTGGCGCATCTCCTCGGCCGCGCGCTCGGGGCCGATGAACGGAGCCAGGATCGAGAAGAGGATCTCGGGCATCATCTCCGGCAGGTCGCCTGTACGTCCGGCGTCGATCTCATGGAAGATCACCGACTCCGCGGACCCGACCGCGAGCAGCTCGACCTCCGACGGCAGCTCGTCGCCGACTCCCGAGTACTCCCGCCCTTCCTGCATGAGCGCCGCAAAGCGTGAGACGAACGCCGTGTAGCGCATGTACGCGGCGGGACCGATCGCCGGGAATGTCCGCGTGACCACTGCAGCCATCGTCGGGTGCGCCACCACTTCGGCCAGTAGCACCGAGAGCCCGGCGCGGACCCGCTCGGGCCAGCGGTCTCCCCCGTCGCAGGCCTCGCGGACCCTTTGCAGGATCTCGTCGGTGAGCCGGTCGAAGCAGGCGTCCCCGTCGGGGAGCTCCTCCGCAGACTCCCCTTCGGAGACGCCTGCCGCGTTCAACGCGGACGCCACCGAGCTGTCGATGTCTCCCTTTCCCCCAGCTCGACCAGCGTCAGATCGAGCAGCAGACTGCGCTTGCTCAACTCCACCTGGTACCTCGCCTTCTGTCGACGACCAGCCTTGCGGCTGGATTTGCCGAGGCGGGCGTCCTGCACTTGCACCACTGCTCCCCTGTCGCCGGGTGACCACAAGCGCGGTGCCACCTGAGCAGATCCTGTGTCTTCCCTGGTTCCCCATCGGTTCCCAAACCGTTGGTTTCCTCTTTCATCGGTACGGATGGAGAGGAACTGGTGATACACTGTATCAGTATTCCGATCCAGTGTACGGCTTTTTCGATCCAATGTACGGTGATACT
>DASUUD010000206.1:0-21026 GCA_036374255.1 Solirubrobacterales bacterium
GGCCGTCGGAGTGGCCGTGGTAGGCGCCGGCGAACTTGACCACCACCTCGCGCCCGGTCAGCGCACGGGCGAGGCGCACCGTCCCCATCGCCGCCTCGGTTCCGGAGCTGGTCATGCGGATCATCTCGACCGAGGGGAAGCGGGCGGCGACCTCCTCGGCGAGCTGGACCTCGGCCTCGGTGGCGGCGCCGTAGCTGGTGCCGCGCTCAACCGCCTCGTCGAGCGCCGCGACGACCGCCGGGTGGGCGTGGCCGAGGATCAGCGGCCCCCAGGAGCCGACCCAGTCGAGGTAGCGGTTGCCGTCGACGTCGACCAGCTCGCAGCCCTCGCCACGCTCGATGAAGATCGGCTCGCGGCCGATCTGCCGCATCGCCCGCACCGGCGAATTCACGCCGCCCGGGAGAACCTTCAGCGCCCGGCGGTAGAGCTCCGCCGAGCGCTCGTGGCTAGGAATGCTCGGCCTCCCAGGCCGCGTAGTCGTCGGTGAAGTAGTGGAGGCGGATCTTCTTGTACTCGGTCGAGGAGTAGAGGGTGGCGCGGTCCTCGGGGCCGATCTCGCACTCCTCGGCGATCGAGTCGAGGATCGCGTCGCACTCCTGCTTCGAGCGCCCATGCGCCATGGTGAAGATGCTGTAGGGCCAGTCCTCGTAGGTGGGGCGCTGGTAGCAGTGGGAGATGCCGCGGAAGGCGGCCATGCGGCGCCCGGTCTCCAGGATCCGGTCCTCGGGGACCTTCCAGACGCCCATCCCGTTCGCCGAGAAGCCGGCGCGGCGGTGGAAGAGGATCGCGGCGACGCGGCGCAGCAGCTTGCGATCGACCATCCCGTGCAGGTGCTCCAGCATCTCCTCGGTGGAGATCCCAAGCTCGGCCGCGGCCACGTCGTAGGGGCGCTCGACCGGCTCCATCGGCCCCTGCAGGGCACGGATCACGGCGATGTCGCGCTCCTCATAGGGCTGCGGCTCCAGCTCGCGGGGCGGGGCCGCCTCGACCGCCGAGGCGAGCGCCTCGGTCCCCTTCTCCATCTCCAGGTTCATGTTGATCTTGAACAGGGTCAGGGTGGGGAGCTGCCGCATCGACGTGGCGCCGGTCTCCCGCATCAGCACCTCCAGGGTGCCCTCGAGGCCGAGCTTCGAGTCGGGCGGGGTGGCGATCGTGAACCAGAGGTTGAAGTCGTGAGTGCGCAGGTAGTTGTGCGAGACGCCGGGGTGCGCGTTGACGATCGTCGCGGCGCGCTGGGGATGCTCGGGGTCGACTTTGGCGGCGACCAGCATCGACTCGTAGCCGAGGGCCCGGGTGTCGAAGATGGGCGTGATCTCGCGGATGATCCGCCCCTCGAGCAGGCGGCGGGTGCGGGCCAGCACGTCGTCCAGATCGAGGCCGGCCTCCGAGGCGACCAGGGCGAAGGGCGCGGGGTCGAGCGGGAAGCTCGACTGCAGCAGGTTCATCAGCCGCTTGTCGGCCTCGTCGAGGGGGATCGCGGCGCCGCCCTTGCGGGAGCGCGCCTTGGATTGGGGTGTCCTCACCGAAGCCAAGCCGCGGCCTCCTTCGCGTAGTAGGTGACGATCGCGTCGGCGCCGGCGCGGCGGATCGAGAGCAGCGACTCCAGCGCAGCGGCCCGCTCGTCGATCCAGTCGTTGGCGGCCGCAGCCTTCAGCATCGAGTACTCGCCGGAGACCTGGTAGGCGGCGACCGGGGCGCCGGTCTCCTCCTTGACGCGGCGGACGACGTCGAGGTAGGGCAGGGCCGGCTTGACCATCAGCATGTCGGCGCCCTCCTGGAGGTCGAGCTGGGCCTCGCGCACCGCCTCCTCGGCGTTGGCGGGGTCGAGCTGGTAGGAGCGACGATCGCCGAACTGCGGCGCCGACTCTGCGGCGTCGCGGAAAGGCCCGTAGAAGGCCGAGGCGAACTTGGCGCTGTAGGCGACGATCGGGACGCGGGAGTGGCCCTCCTCGTCGAGCTGGTGGCGGATCGTGCCGACCCGGCCGTCCATCATGTCGCTGGGGGCGACCGCGTCGGCTCCCGCCTCGGCGTGGGAGATCGCCGCTTTCGCCAGCAGCTCCAGTGTGAGGTCGTTGTCGATATCCCCGTCGCGCACGAAACCGCAGTGGCCGTGCGAGGTGTAGCCGCAGAGGCAGACGTCGGTGATCACGGTCAGCTCCGGGTGGGCCTCCTTCAGCGCCCGCACCGCCATCTGCACGACGCCCTCGTCGTCGTAGGCGCCCGAGCCGGTCTCGTCCTTTTCGGACGGAATCCCGAAGAGCAGCAGCGCGCCGATTCCGAGCGCGCCGATCTCGGTCGCCTCTGCCACCAGCTCGGAGATCGAGAACCGCTCCACGCCGGGCATCGACTCGACCTCCTCGCGCACGCCCTCGCCGGCGACCACGAAGAGCGGCTGGATCAGGCTGGAGGCCGACAGCTCCGTCTCCCGGACGAGGCCGCGCAGGGCCTCCGTCCGCCGCAGGCGCCGCAGGCGTGTGGCCGGGAAGGGCATCGGCCCTGATTCTAGGGACGATGCTCAGCCATGCCGTGCGGCGACAGTCTTCGCCTCCTCGGACCCGAGGTAGGGCGTCAGGACGAACTGGATCGCCTCCGGCGCCAGAGCCGGCAACTCGGCGTGAGTGCCCCTTTCAAGCCGTTGAGCGACGAGCATCGCGACCCCGCCCACCATCGCCTTCTCCGTGATCTGCGGAAGATGATCTCCTCCGGGCCGAAGGCCGCGGCCGACGAACAATTCTTCGCTGAAGTGGGCGACCATGCGATCGTAGTCCGCGAGGCCTTCCCTTCCTCGGGCCAGGTGCCTCACCCCCTTCGACGACCTCGGCTTTCATGGTGGGCGCGATCGAGGCGCTGATCACGGCGAAACTGTCCAGCGGTGAAGCGGACAAGGTGCCGGAGCTGTTGCCCGGGATCCTGCACTTCGTGGTGATGCAGTACCTCGGCAAGGACGCCGCCTGGGAGGAGATGACCTCCGCCTCGGTGGCCACCTGGGAGGCGCGCCGTCGCGCGGCCTCCGAGATGTCCTAATTCCATCGATCTGCCCGGCCAGTAGCGTTCCCGCGATGTCAGCGGGCACGGCAGCCGGCACCGGGGCGCTCGAGGCGACGGGCCTCTCGAAGAGCTACGGGAAGCAGGCTGCGCTGCGCGGCATCGACCTCGCCGCCGAGCCCGGCGAGCTGCTGGCGGTGATCGGCCCCAACGGGGCCGGCAAGACGACGCTGCTCTCGATCCTGGCCGGCATCGTCCGACCTGACGCGGGGGAGCTGCGGCTGCCGCCGGAGTCTGTCGGCTGGGTCCCCCAGCAGGCGGCGCTCTACCGTCGGCTCTCCGTCGAGGAGAACCTGCTGCTCTTCGCGCGGCTGGAGGGGCGGGAGGATCCTCACGCCGCGGTCGAGGAGATGCTCGAGCTGACCGCGCTCGCCGACCGCCGGGGCGAGCTGGTCGCCCGGCTCTCGGGCGGCAACCAGCAGCGGGTCAACATCGCGATCGGACTGCTCTCGCGACCCGCGGTCCTGCTGCTGGACGAGCCGAGCGTCGGGCTCGATCCCCGCCAGCGGGCGAGGCTCTGGGACTTCGTCGCGGCGCTGGCCGGCCGCGGCACGACCGTGATCTTCTCCACCCACGACATCCAGGAGGCCGAGCGCTACGGCCAGAGGGTGCTGGTGCTCGCCGACGGCGAGGCGCTCTTCGACGGCTCCGCCGCCGAGCTGCGCGAGGTCGTGCGGCGCGAGGCCCCGGAGGCCGCCAGCAGCGACTTCGAGACCGCCTTCGTCGCCTTCCTCCACCACCGCGGGCATTGAGCGTGCGCTGGCTGCTGCTCAAGGACTTGCAGATCCTGCGGCGCTCACCGCTGCAGGCAACGCTGCTGGTCGCCTACCCGATCCTGATCGCGGTGCTGGTCGGCTTCGCGATCTCCCGCGACGAGGGCAAGCCGCGCGTCGCCTATCTCAATGAGGTGCCGTCCGACTCGCGGATAGTCGTCGGCGAGGCGGAGCTCCCCGACGTGGGAGTCGACGAGCGAGTCTGCAGGCGGATCGATTGCGTGCCGGTGGAGGACCGCGAGGAGGCGACCGAGCTGGTCCGCTCGGGGGACGTCCTCGGCGCCCTGATCCTGCCCGCCGACCTCGTCGACCGGCTCAACTCGCTCTCCACGCTCGACCCGCAGACGCCGCGTATCGAGGTGATCGTCAACGAGGAGGACCCGGTGAAGGCCCGCCTCGTCGACGACCGCATCACCACGCTGCTGGCGCAGGCGAACCTGGCGCTGGCTCGCCGCATCGCCTCGGAAGGCGGCCGCTCGCTCGATCTGCTGGTCGAGGGGGGAACCGTCGAGATCGTCGGCCAGACGATCGAGATCCTCGGCCTGCGCGAGGCCGCGCGCATCCTCGAAGAGCTGCGGCCTTCGCTCCCCGCCGGCGACCTCCGCAGAGCTGCCGACCGCCTGATCCAGTTCGCCGGCCTGGCCACCGACAACCTCGACGTCGGCGCCACCCTGCTCGACCGTCTGGCCCAGCCGATCGTCGTCGACAAGCAGGTGGTCAGCGAGCCGACTCCCCCGCTCGACCTGTTCGCGATCGCGGTAGCCGCGACGCTCACCCTCACCTTCGTCACGGTCCTGCTGGTCGCCGGTTCCCTTGCCCTGGAGCGCGAGGAGAACGCCTTCTCTCGCCTCACCCGGGGCCTGGTCGGCCGCTCCGCGCTGCTCGGGGAGAAGATCGGCCTGGGGATTGCCGTCGGGCTCGTCGTGACCCTGCTGATGCTGGCGGGGCTCGAGTTATTCGTATCCCTGGAGTGGGACCGCTTCGGCCTCTGGCTGGCGGCGATCGTCGCCGGGGGCGGCGCGCTGGCCGCCACCGGGGCGGCGCTCGGTGCCGCGGCGCGAGACGTGCGCGCCGTCTCCCTGCTCGCCTTCATGATCTCTCTGCCCCTGGCGCTGCTCTCGCTGGTCCCCTCCGGGGCTGTCGGCGCCACGCTCTACGACGTGATCCGGGCGATCGCGGCGCTCTTCCCCTTCAAGCCGACCCTGGACGCGATCACCGCGGCCCTCGACCCGGCCGGGCCGGGGATCGGTGAGCCCCTGCTCCACCTCGCCGCCCTGATCGCCGCCTACAGCCTGCTCGCCCGCTTTGCCCTAAGGCGCTTCGCCTCGGTCTAGCGCCTCCCCGGGCGAGACCCGGCCGGAGACGCACTCGAGCACGAACTGCTCGAGGTCGAGCTCCGGGCGGAGCAGGTCCCGCAGGTGCTCCAGCACCTGGCGCTGGCTCATCTCGGGAAGCGCCCGCCGCCTGGCCGGAACCTCGCGCACAGCAACCGGCGCGTCGCCGGCGAGCAGGCAACCGTGGCGGCTCAGATAGGCAGCCGCGTCGCGCAACTCCTCCCCGGTCTCCAGCCGGCAGGAGAGATCGTCCAGCCGGCCCAGCTCGTAGTTGGGCTCGGTCTCCGAGATCAGCTTCACCTGCCTCGTCGTCAGATAGGCGACGAAGGCGAAGAGCTCGGTTCCCGGACTTCGCCGCAGGGTGGCCGGAACCGACCCGTAGGCCGCGATGTGCGCCGAGTAGACCACGTCGAACCTGCTCAGCACCGCGCGCACAACCGGGACCGGCTCCGTATCGGGGCCGAGCTTGCGCGCGAGCACCGGCGGGGAGGCGTTGGAGCCGTAGGCGAGCAGGGGAGTTCGTCCGGAGCGGTCGACGTCGATCGCGGTCAGGTCAACCTCGCGGCCCTCGACCAGTGCAAACGAGCGCGCGGGAGCGGCGAACGGATAGCCAAGGGCGCGCTCCAATGCATCTATCTGCTCGTCCTTCATCGAGCTCCCCGCCAGTATCGCGGATAGGGTTCACGCCCAGATGCGGGTGCTATTCATCGGGGACGTGGTCGGCGGGCCGGGGAGACGGGGGCTCAAGGGCGCGATGCCCGAGCTTCGCGAGCGCTTCCAGCCGGACCTGACGATCGTCAACGGCGAGAACTCGGCGGGCGGAATCGGGATCACGCCGAAGACGGCAGCGGCGCTGTTCGAGATCGGCTGCGACGTGATCACCACGGGCAACCACGTCTACCGGCACCGGGAGGCCTACCAGCTGCTCGACGACAACGACCGCGTGATCCGCCCCGCCAACTACCCGCACGCCAACCCCGGTCGGGGGCACACCGTGGTCGAGGCGGACGGGATGCGGGTCGCGGTGATCAACCTGAGCGGGGCCGTCGGCCTCACCGTCGCCCGCTCCCCCTTCCACGAGGTCGACTCGATCCTGGAGTCGATCGACGCCGATTGCGCGATCGTCGACTTCCACGCCGAGGTGACCAGTGAGAAGGTGGCGATGGGCTGGCACCTCGACGGACGGGTCGCGGCCGTGTTCGGAACGCACACCCACGTCCCGACCGCTGACGCCCGGGTGCTGCCCGGCGGCACGGCCTTCATCTCCGACGTCGGCATGACCGGGTCGCGCACCAGCGTCCTCGGCGTGAAGCCGGAGCAGGCGCTGGAGGCGCTGATCTCCCAGATGCCGGTGCGCTTCGAAACCGCCGAGGACGACATCTGGGTGATGGGCGCCGCGGTCGAGGTCAACGCCAATGGGCTCGCCGACTCCATTCAGCAGGTGATGACACCTGCTCCTATCCCCTCCTGATCGTCGGAGTGACAGTCGGCGCATCTCCTCCCCGGACTCGCGGCCTTCGGCCGCTCTGAGTATCCGCCCGTTGAGGAGATGCCCCGACTGTCAAGGCCACCAACAGCAGCGGGTAGAACCAGACGATGTAGAGGTAGAACCAGTGCTGGGCGCTGAGCTGGAGGGCGATGAGCAGGGCGGCCCCCAGGGCGGCGACCTGGATGAGGGTCTTTCGCTTCGGCCGGAAGGCGAGTGCGACCGACAGCGCCGCGGTGCCGACCAGGAGCGCGATGCGGAAGGGCTCGAGGCCAGCGACCTGGCCCCAGATGCTGAAGGGGGAGTCGCGGTCCGCCTGGTAGGCGATCGTGCGGTCCCAGACCGTGCCGAGCCCTGGGTCTATCGCGGGCCAGATCAAAAGCACCGCGCAGGTTGCGGCGAAGGCTGTCGCGAACTTAGCGGCCGCGGGTGGCCCCGAGGAGACGGGGGTCGAGGACGAGCTCGCCCGCAGCATTCCCGCTCCCCCGGCGACAGGACCCGCAGACTGATAGGTCGCGAGCATCGGCACCAGCACCGCCGGCGCGAACTTGGTCAGAGTGGCAAGCGCAAGCATCACCCCACGGGCGGCCGGGCGAGCGACCAGGAGGAGGGTCGCGAGGAGGAGCACGGCGACCAGCGTGTCGTTTGAGTTCGACTCCAACGCGTAGGCGGTGTAGGGGTAGGCGGCCCAGCCGAAGGCGAGGGTGGCTGCGAGCATCCCGCCCTCCCGGCCCGGCCGAAGCCGCAGGCCCAGCAGCACGAGCAGGCCTAGCGCGGCGAGGTCGAAGCCGACCGCCGCCCCGTGGGCGGCCGGGAGATCGTCCCAGATTCCACTCCAGGGCCAGACCAGCTCGAAGGGCACGTAGGCGAGGTAGTTGACGGGGCCGTAGGTGTCGCCCTGCGAGACGTCCTCGGGGAAGTTGTCGTACAGCGGCTCGCCGTGCGCGATCAGGTCGGCGCCGACGACGCTCGCGTAGCCGACGTCGATCGTCCCCGCGTCGGCGATGTTGAGGCCGAGGCGGATGCCGATCAGGAAGAGGGCCGCGATCGCCAGCCAGGCCGCCGGCCAGGCCGGCCGGATGCCCCCGCCCCGCCGGCGGCCGAGGCCGATCCACAGGGCCCGGCCCAGCAGATAGACGAGCACTGGATACTGCAACGGCACCGAGACGCCTATCTCCGCCCGGTTGAAAAAGATGTGTGAGACGCCGAAGCCGAGCAGGACGAGCAGGTCGAGGTTCGCGAGCCGCCACGGCCGCCGCCAGTCGATCAGCCCGATCAGGAAGAGGGCGCAGAGCGGCAGAAAGACGTAGGGGGCGTTGAGCCGGTGGCCGAAGGAGCCCGAGTAGCCGCGCGCCATCTTCCAGGCGACCTGGTAGCCGGTCCACGACTCGCTCACCCGCCCCGTGGCGGGATCGACGATCACCAGGGCGACCCGCGCGCCCGCGGCGACGTAGCTGACCTCCCAGCTTCCCTCCACCATGTCGGCGCTCGAGGACACCGCGTCGTTCTTGCGCCGCTGGTCCACGACCTTCGGGTCCCGGTCGGCGATCCGCGTCGCCTCTTCGGCGCCGATCTCGGCAGCTATTGCGGGGGGTGCCTGGGCCGCTTGGGTCAGAAGGGCGAAGCACAGCAGGGCTCCGACCACGGGTGGCGCGGCGATGGGGGTCCTCGCCCGCAGCCTGCGAGGACGAGGATCCCCCTCGTCGCGACAGGACCCGTGGCCGGAGGGCCTGTGCACCGTCTCAGCCCCGCCGAAGGCGGGGCTTCGGCGCCGCCGGGGCGGTTCCCGGTGGCCCTCCATCATCGAGT
This sequence comes from Solirubrobacterales bacterium, assembly GCA_036374255.1. GTDB lineage: Bacteria > Actinomycetota > Thermoleophilia > Solirubrobacterales > 70-9 > VRUE01. The sequence continues at coordinate 8,448 of DASUUD010000206.1, forward strand.
CCGAAATGCTCCAGCACCACGGGTGCCAGATCCCGCAGCGCCCACTGCCGGCGCTCGTCCGCCGACTCCGGTCCGCAGCCGACGAAGAGCAGCGGGCCGAGGGAGTCCTCGCGGTCGAGGGCGCCGTGGCTGCCGCCCCCCGCGTGGCTGGTGCCACCCCAGTCCACCGCCTCGTAGCCCGGAGCGAGCGAGACGACGAAGTCGCCCGCGTGGGGTGCGGTGAGCGCCGTGAAGACCCGGCTGAGTGCATCGGGGTACCGATCGCTGTCGAAGCGCCCGCCCTCGACCCGGGCCGCCAATGTCCCGGGATCGCCTTCGATGAACCAGCCGGCGCCGCGCCGGTCGGCGACCTCCTCACCGGGGCGGAAGCGGAGCCGCGCGCCGGCCCGCTCGACCACCGCGGTGACGCCCTCGCCGGCAGGCGCGCCCGGATCGTGGCGACTCAGGGGCCTGCCGCCCGGCTCCTCCAGCCAGCAGACCAGGTCGATCCCTTCCGTCGCGGCCAGCCGTGCCGCGACGTCGGCGTGCTCGGCAGGCTCCGCCTCAGTCGGCAGCAGATAGACGCTCGCCGCCCGGCCGGTCGGGCTGACCGCCAGCTGCGCTCTCTCCGGTCGATCCTCGGAGGGCTGGAGCACGCTCCAGTCGCGGTCCAGCAGTTCGGCCAGCGGCAGGCCGCGGTGGACCGGCGACTGGCTGTGGTCGGCGAGCAGGATCACCGCGTGCTCGGCGAGGAAGGAATCGAGCCCGCCGGCCGCGTCTGCGAGCCGGGTGAAGCAGCGGTCCGCGTTGGCGATCGAGTCGATGCTCGCCTCCGGCCCGTAGCGGTGGGAATGGCTGTCGTTGTCGGGAAGGGAGAGCAGCAGGAAGTCAAAGCCCCCGTCCCTGGCCAACTCCGCCGCACAGCAGGCGGCGTAGCCGTCGCGGTTGCCGGGGATCGAGGTCGAGCGGCAGGGAACCTCGCGGCTCGCGTAGAGGTCGCCGTAGAACAGCTCGCCCGGCCCCCAGGTGTGGTGGCTGAACTTGAGCCGGCCGGCGTCGACCGCCCGGCGCACCAACCCCTCCAGGGAGACCTGGTGGCGGTGGCGTCCCCGGTAGATGAGGAAGGGGGTGCAGGCGGTGCGCGCGCCCGCGTCGTCGAGCCGTTCGAAGAGAGTGGCCGCCTCGGGGTTCAGGTGGGCGAGGTTCATGTTGTAGACGAGGTCGTAGAGCGCCCGGAAGATGCCGAAGGCGCGGGTCGCCTCCAGCGAGGAGCCGTACTCGACGTAGCGCCGCTCGAGCCGGTGGTACCAGTTCATGCCGCTGATCCAGTGCCGGTCCGCGGTGACGCCGGTGACCATCTCGGCGCAGGCGACCGGCGTCACCGAGGGGAAGCTGGAGACGCAGTCGGGAACCAGCACGCCGCGCTCGAGCAGGGCGCCGAAGGCGGGAGCGCGGCCCTCGGCGACAGCGCGTTCCAGCATGTCGGTGCGCAGCGAATCGACGTAGGTGAGGACGAGCTTGCGGGGCCGGTGCGACATGGCCCGAGGAATGATGAAGCGTCCCCCAAAGCCGCCTGAGGTCGACGCTCATATACATGGTCAAGCTCAGGCGGCTCGACCGGAGCGGCTAGCGCAGCACGCGAAGCCCGGCGTGTTTGCGCTGGGCGCGCCGGTGGCGCATGACGCCGAGCCAGAGCAGGGCGGCCATCGCAACCAGCGCGAGGATCGGCAGCAGGATCACAGCGACGACCACCACCAGCGCGGCGAGCGACACGAGGAAGGCGAGGGCCCCGGAGGCGCCCCTCTCCCGTTTGCCCGCGCCGCTGACCACGTCGCTGACCACGAGGCAGCCGACGACGGCGCCGACCAAGCAGAGCAGCGCGCCGAGCGGGGCGCTCAGGTCCGCGGTTCCGGCCAGCAGGAAACCCACGACGAGCCCGATCACGGCGGCGAGCAGCGTCATCCGGCCGCGCGCCGAGCCGCGCGTCCCGGTGGTACCTGCCAGCATCCCGATCGCAAGGCCGATGCCGAGCTCGAGACTGATGCCCTCGAGAAAGCTCACGCTGGAAACCTACACTTCGACAATGCCGACGAAGAAAGACGAGCCGCCGCACCGCCGTCGCGCCCACACGCGGACCCGCGATCTGGAGCGCTACGCCGGGCTCTTCGCCGGGCGGACCAGGGTGATGCGCTCCTCGGCGATGCGAGACCTGATGGCGATCACCGCGCGTCCCGAAGTGATCTCCCTCGCGGGCGGGCTGCCGGACACGTCGACCTTCCCGGCGGCCACCTTCGCCGCCCTGATGACCAAGATCGCCCAGGAGTCCGCGGCGGAGGCGCTCCAGTACGGGCCGACCGAGGGCTTCGCGGAGACCGTGGACTGCATCGTCCAGGTGATGGGAGCGGAGGGCATGCTCCCCGACCACGACGACGTGATCGTCACCACCGGCGGCCAGCAGGCGATCGACCTGATCTGCAAGACGCTGGTCGATCCCGGCGACGTGATCGTCTGCGAGGCCCCCACCTACCCCGGCGCCGTCCCGGTCTTCTGCAGCTACCAGGCCGAGGTCGTGCAGATCGAGTGCGATGCCGAGGGAATGCGGATCGACCTGATGGAAGACGCGCTCGAGCGGCTGGAGGGCGAAGGGCGGCGGCCCAAATTCGTCTACTCGGTCCCCAACTTCCAGAACCCCGCCGGCGTGACCCTCTCGCTGGAGAGGCGTCGCCGGCTGGTCGAGCTGGCGCGCTCGCGGGAGCTGCTCGTCGTCGAGGACAACCCCTACGGCCTGCTCCGCTTCGGCGGCGATCCGCTGCCGCCGCTCTATCAGCTGGACGGCGGCGACTTCGTCATCTACGTAGGGACCTTCTCGAAGATCCTTTCGCCCGGCATCCGGCTCGGCTGGGCCGTCGCCCCGCCGCCGGTGATGGAGAAGGTGGTGCTGGGCAAGCAGGCGGCCGATCTCTGCACCTCCACCCTCACCCAGCACTTCGTCCGCGAGTACTTCGCCGAAGGCCGCTGGCGGGAGTACATCGACAGCCTGGTGGGGATCTACCGCGAGCGGCGCGACACGATGCTCGAGTCGCTGCGCGAGCACCTCCCGGTGGGAGCGACGTGGACGGAGCCCGAAGGCGGTCTCTTCATCTGGGCCACCCTGCCCGACTACATCGACACCGGGGACCTGCTGGCCAGGGCGCTGCGGGAGGACGTCGCCTTCGTCCCCGGCCAGGCCGCCTACGTCGACGGCCGCGGCCGCAGCTCGATGCGGCTCAACTTCTCCGGGGTCGACGACGGCGAAATCGAGGAGGGGGTCCGCCGGATCGGCCGCGTGGTGGCCGAGCAGGTCGAGCTATACGGGGCCCTCACCGGAGAGCACCCGGTCCCGGAGCCGCACGAGCCTCGACTGCCGGGCGATGAGCCCCGGCGGCAGGACGCCGAGGGCGGGGACGTGGTGCCCTTCCGCAGGACGGGCGAGGGGCCGGCGTGAAGGTCGCAGTCCTCAAGGGCGGGCGGTCCCTGGAGCGCGGCGTCTCGCTGCGCTCCGGCGCGCGGGTCGAGGACGCGCTGGAGCGGCTCGGCCACGACGTCCTGCCGATCGACGCCGGCCCGCAGCTCGTCAAGCAGCTGGTCGAGGCGAGGCCCGACGTCGCCTTCGTCGCCATGCATGGTCCCGGTGGCGAGGACGGGACGGTCCAGGAGCTGCTCGAGATACTCGGGATCCCATTCACCGGCCCGGGCGTCGCAGCCTGCATGCGCTGCATCGACAAGGTCCTGGCCAAGCTCCAGCTCCGCGACGCCGGCGTCCCCACCCCCGAGTGGTTCGCCTTCAACCAGACCGCATTCCGGGAGCTGGGGGCCGCCGACGCGCTGGCGGGGCTGGAGGAGCGCTTCGGCTTTCCGCTGGTGGTCAAGCCGAGTCGGGGCGGCTCGGCGCTCGGGGTGAGGTTCGCGGCCGGCGCCGACGAGGTCCCCGAGGCCCTCGTCTCGGCCTTCAGCTACGACGACCGGGTCCTGCTGGAGCGCTTCGTCGGGGGGCGCGAGGTGGCGGTCAGCGTCCTCGGCTCCGAGCCGCTTCCGATCGTCGAGGCGATCCCGGCCGGCGGCGACCGCTACGACTTCGAGGCGCGCTACGAGATCGGCCGCACCAACTTCGTCTGCCCGGCGGAGCTGGCGACCGAGGAGGCCGAGACGGTGACCGCCGCCGCCCTCGCCGCCTACGAGGCCCTCGGCTGCTCCGGCTTCTCGCGGGTGGACCTGATCCTCGAGGAGGCCGGGCCGCAGGTGCTCGAGGTCAACGCGATTCCCGGACTCACCGACACGAGCCTTCTCCCCCAGGCCGCCGAGGCCGCGGGCATCTCCTTCGAGGACCTGGTCGAGCGCATCCTCACGCTCGCGATCGAGGCGCCCGGCCGCCGCGAGCTGGTCTAGGAATTCCCCTGGGCAAAGTCGTCCGGGGTGACCTCGTCGAGGAACTCTTTGAACTTGTCGACGACCTCCTCGGTGTCCTCGACCTCGTGCTCGAACTCGATCGCCGACTCCTCGATCACCTCCTCGGCCGCGAAGATCGGCGCCGAGACCCGGACCGCGAGGGCGAGGGCGTCGGAGGGGCGCGAGTCGATCTCCAGTTCCGTCCCGTCTATCGAGACGGTGATGGAGGCGTAGAAGGTGTTGTCGCGCAGCTCCGTGACGGAGACGCGCTCGCATTTGGCGTCGAGCTGCTCGAGCACGTCGGAGAGCAGGTCGTGGGTCATCGGGCGGGGAGTCGAAGCTCCCTGCAGCTTCATCAGGATCGCGGCCGCCTCGGGGTGTCCGATCCAGATCGGCAGGAACCTGTTGCCGTCAACCGTCTTCAACAAGACGATCGGCTGCTTGCCGACCATGTCGAAGCTGACGCCGTAGATCTGCATCTGCTGCACAAATATCGCTCCGGGCCCGGGTTGACTGCCCATTATAGGTCGGTGTGAAGGGCGGCCCGAGGGGACGGCGATGGGCGATCCTGGATTCGAACCAGGGACCTCGTCCTTATCAGAGACGCGCTCTAACCAGCTGAGCTAATCGCCCGAGACAGCGCGATGATAGCGGCCGCCCGCGCCTCGCCGCCGGGGGCCGCTCAGCGCCTCCGCCCGCCCAGACGTCGGGCCAGCTCGAGCGCCTCGTCGAGGTCGGCGAAGCGGATCTCGACCGCGATCTCCTCCCCCCTCGGCCTCACCCTGACCTCGTGGCCGAGGCTCGACTCGAGGCGGTCGGCCGCATCGCGGAGCGCGGCGGCCTGCTCGGCGTCGAGCTGCTTTGCCCGGCCGCTCCGCCCCTGGGCTGGCTGGCTGGCCAGCTTGGCCCGCTTCTCCGTCTCCCGCACCGACCATCCGGCCTTCGCTGCAGCGCGGGCGAGCCGGCGGCGGGCGTCGTTGCCCCGGACGGTGAGCAGGGCGCGCCCGTGTCCCTCGCTGAGCTCGCCGGATTCCAGCAGGGCGAGCGCTTCGTCGGGCAGCTCCAGCAGCCGGATCAGGTTCGACACCGCGGGACGGCTGCGCCCGATCCGGCGCGCCAGCTCCTCCTTGGAGAGGCCGAGGTCGTCAACCAGAGCCGCGCAGGCGCGCGCCTCGTCGACCGGGTTGAGGTTCTCTCGGACGACGTTCTCGATCAGCGCCATCTGCACCCGCTCGGCGCGGTCGGAGTCGCGCACGATCGCCGGGACCTCCTCGAGGCCGGCCTGCTGCGCGGCGCGCCAGCGGCGCTCGCCGGCGATCAGCTCGTAGCTGCCGTCGGTCAGGGGGCGGACCAGGAGCGGCTGGACCACGCCGCTGCTCTCGATGGAGGCGGCCAGCCCGGCCAGGGCCTCGGGGTCGAAGCTGGTCCGCGGCTGGCCGGGGTTGGGTTTGATCAGGGCGACCGGGAGCTGTCGCAGCTCGCCAAGGTCCTCGGCGGACGGCTCCGGCAGGATCGCCGCCAGGCCGCGGCCGATCCCCCGCCGGGTCGAGCTGCCGCTAGCCACGAGCCGCCAGCTCCTCGGCCAGCGCGCGGTAGGCATCGGACCCGCGGGACGCGGGTGCGTGCTCGGTGACCGGCAGGCCGTAGCTCGGCGCCTCGGCGACCCTGACGCTGCGCGGTATGACCGTGTCGAAGACCATCTCGGGAAAGTGCCGGCGCAGCTCCCGCTCCACGTCCCGGGCGAGTCGCGTGCGCTCGTCGTGCATGGTGATCAATAGGCCCGACACATTCAGCGACGGGTTGAGCGCCCTGCGAATCATGCCGACCGTGTCGAGGAACTGCACCAGCCCCTCCAGCGCCAGGTACTCGGCCTGAACCGGCACGATCACCCGGTCGGCGGCGACCAGCGCGTTGACGCTGACCGGGCCCAGCGATGGCGGGCAGTCGAGCAGGGTGAAGGCGAAGCGCTCGCGCACCGGCCCGAGACGCTCGCGCAGGCGCGTCTCGGATCCCTCGATCCGCGGCAGCTCCACCGCCGCGCCCGCCAGGTCGCGGCTCGCCGGAACCAGCCAGAGGTTGTCCGGCCCGGCCGGCCTCGCCGCCTCGGCGACCGAGACCTCTCCCGCCAGGCAGTCGTAGGAGGAGGGTCGCATGTCCCGCTCACCCCCCAGGGCGACCGTCGCGTTGCACTGCGGGTCGAGGTCGAGGAGGAGGGTCTGCGCGCCGCCGTTCGCCACGCAGGCGGTGAGGTTGACCGCGGTCGTCGTCTTCCCAACTCCCCCCTTCTGGTTGGCGACTGCGTAAACGAGGCCCATCGATGCGCAGACTACGCGGCTCCGACCCTCAACCGCGGGGGCGCTTCTTGGCCATGCCCGGCCGGCGGGGAAGACCGGCGGGAGTCGGGCCGCTCTTGCGGATCACGTGAAGGTGGCGGTGGCGGCTGCCGGCGTAGGGGCCGACCGCGAGGATCCGCTCCGGGCGCATCGCCAGCTCGCCGGCGGCCCGCTCCAGCTGGGCCTCCTCGTCGGGGTCGCGCCTTCCCTTCCAAGCGACGAGCACGCCGCCCTCTCGGAGCAGCGGCGACGCCAGCTCGGCCAGGGTCGAGAGGCGGCCGACCGCCCGCGCCGTGACCGCGTCGTATGACTCGCGGCCCTTGCCGCCTGCCACCTCCTCGGAGCGGGCCTGCAGGACGCCGGCGTTGTCGATCCCCGCCGCCTCGATCGCCGCCTTGATGAAGTCGCACTTGCGGCCCACCGACTCGATCAGATCCACCCGGGCGCGGGGGAGGGCCACCGCCAGCGGCAGGCCGGGGAATCCCGCTCCGGAGCCGACGTCGGCGATCGTGGCCGCTTCGCGCAGCTCGTCGATCTCGAGTCCGCTGAGGCTGTCGGCGACGTGTACCTTCCAGGCTCGCTCTCGGTCGACCACGGAGCTGACTGAGGCGCGCTCATCGGCGAGCAGGCCGAGGACCGTCTCCAACGCCGCGCGCCCGGCGGCGTCCAGGGACCCGGTCGGGTCGCCCTTCACTCGGAGATGAGCGGCGCGACGACGACGCAGCGGCGAGGCTCGTCGCCTTCGCTGTAGGTCTCGATCCCGGCGCGATCCCTGAGGTGCTCGTGGACGACGCGGCGCTCCTGGGCGCTCATCGGATCCATCTCCACGGTGCGCCCGCCCTTCAGCGCCTGCTCGGCAGCGCGATCCGCCCTGCCGGTGAGGACCTCGCGGCGCCGCTCCCGGTAGCCGGCGGCGTCGATCACCACCCGCTTTCGCTCCCGCATTCCGCGGAAGGCGGCCTGATAGCAGAGCAGCTGGAGCGCGTCGATCGTCTGCCCGCGCTTGCCGATCAGGAGACCGTAGTCGTCGTCCCCTTCGACGAAGGCCTCGATCAGATCATCGTCCTCCCGGACATCCACCTCACCCTCGAGCTCCAGCTCCTCCAGCACGCTCTCGACGAGCTCCCGAACCCGCTCCGCCGGTTTCTCCGGCCAGTCACGCACCTCGCTCATGGCCCGCACCCTATCCCGCCAAAGCAAGAAGGGCCACGCTGTGCAGGGCCTACCGCCGCCGCTTCTTCTTTTTGCGAGGTGGCGGAGGCGGTGGTTTTGTTGCCGCGACCTCCTCGGGGGTGGGCACCGCAGGTGCCGGGATCACTTTGGCCGCAACGGCCGACTGCAGCACGGTCCAGAAGTTGGTCGTGATCCAGTAGAGGCTGAGGCCGGCAGGGAAGGCGGGCACAAAGAAGAGGCCGATCAGCGAGAAGGCGCCGATCAGGATGTATTGCTGGCTGCCGGCGGCGGTCGGGGAGGAGCGCATCGTGATCAGAGACGAGAGGGCCATCGACCCGGCGAAGAGCAGCATCAGCAGGACAAGTTCCGCCCCCTGCGGCTTCTCGATCACCGATTCGATGAAGAACCATCCCGCGCCGCCGCTCGCTTCCACGTCCTGCTCGAAGCTGTCCCCGCTGAGCAGCCGGAAGAGCGCGAAGAAGATCGGCAGCTGCAGGATCAGCGGCAGGCAGGAGGCGAGCGGGTTGACCTTGTTCTGCTGATAGAAGCACATCATCTCCTACTGCATGCACTACCGGTCGTTCTTGTACCTCTCCTGGATCTCTTTGATCTGGGGCTGCAGCGCCTGCAGGGCCCGCATCCCCTTGATCTGTTTGTAGGTGAGCGGGATGAGGACCGCGCGCACGACGATCGTCAGGGCGACGATCGAGGTGCCCCAGCTGAGCCCAGCGTCGTCGTGAAAGAGCTTGAGGACCGCCTCCGCCCCGTCCTCGAGCGGCTGGAGGATGTCGGCGAAGGGGATCACGAGCCGGCCTCGCCGTGGTAGACGGAGGGGTCGACCGGGCCCGTCCGCAGGGTGAAGTGCTCCGGCACCGGGTCAAAGCCGCCGTGGCTGAAGGGGTTGCAGCGGAGCAGGCGCCAACAGGCGAGCAGCGACCCGCGGGCGGCACCGAAGCGGCGGATCGATTCGACGGCATAGGTGGAGCAGCTCGGCTCGTAGCGGCAGCGGCGGGGAAGGGCCGGGGAAATCCACCGCCGGTATGCGGCGAGCAGCGTGAGGAAAAGCCGTTTCACGTGGAACGCTCCTGCGTGAAGCCGGCCTCCGCGAGCGCCTCCTCGACGCTCGCCCGGACACCCGCGCTCCCCTCCCGCTCGATCAGCCCGCCTATCTCGGGCCGGGCGACGAGCACGAAATCGTGGTCGTCGGGCAGCCGCTCCGCCAGGTTCCAGAAAGCCTCGCGCAGGGCCCGCTTGACCCGGTTGCGATCGACAGCGCCGCCCACCTTTCGGCTCGCCGACACGCCCAGCCGCGCCCCCTCGCCGTTCTCTGAGGCGCGGGGAAAGCTGTAGAGGACGAGGTAGCGGGTCGCATGCGAGGAGCCGTCCCGGTACACGCGATCGAACTCGCCGCTGCGGGACAGACGGCGTCGCTTCCCAGCCATTGCTACGGGGTGAGGCGCTTGCGGCCTTTGCGGCGGCGGCGCTTGAGGATCGCCTGGCCTCCGCGGGTCCGCATCCGCGCCCGGAAACCGTGCGTCTTCGCCCGCTTGCGCTTCTTCGGCTGGTAGGTCCGCTTCATTGGGCGTCGCAGTATACGGACGAGCGCGACGTCGAGCGCGGAGCGAGCAAGCGCGACAGTCTGGTTCTTCGCGCTGCGAGCGAGGCGTGGTGCAATGTGCTGCGGGTGGATCATTTCTCCGGGATTTGCGCACGCCGTCCGCTCGCGTCTCCCAGTCGCCGCTATGGTCGCCCACGGGTGCGCGACGAAGACCGACAGAACCTCGATTCCGTCTGGCGAGAGATCCAGGAGAGGTTGCGCGAATCGGTTCCCGACTCCACCTTCAGGCTCTGGCTCGAGCCGCTGCGGGCGGTCGGCATCCAGGGCAGGACCCTCTACCTCGCCGCGCCGGCCGGGATCCGCGCCTGGGCCGAGCGCCGCTACGCCGGACTGATCCGAAAGACGCTCGCCGCCGCCCGGCTGCCGTTGGAGGAAGTCTCGTTCACCGAAGTCGAGGCCTGTGCGGCGGAGTCTAAACCTGAGGATGACCTAGAGCTCAACCCCAACTACACCTTCGACCGCTTCGTGATCGGCGCCGGAAACCGCCTTGCCCACGCGGCCGCCCTCGCCGTCGCGGAGGCTCCCTCGGAGGCCTACAACCCCCTCTTCCTCCACGGCCCACCGGGGCTCGGCAAGACCCATCTGCTGGTGGCGGTCGCCAATTACCTGCGGACGCATGCGCCGGGGCTCGGCGTCCGCTACACGACCGCCGAGCGGTTCACGAACGAGTTCGTGGCCTCGCTGCGGTCCAGCGGGGCCGACAGCTTCAAGGCTCGGTACAGAGACCTCGATGTGCTGCTCGTCGACGACGTCCAGTTCCTCCAGGGGAAGCATCACACCGAGGAGGAGTTCTTCCACACCTTCAACGCCCTCTACGAGGGGGGCAGCCAGCTCGTCCTCTCCGCCGATCGGATCCCCAGCGAGCTCTCCACGCTGGCCGGCCGGCTGCGCGACCGCTTCGAGTGGGGCCTGACGGTCCCGGTTGAACCACCCGACCACGCCACGCGCCTCACCGTCCTTCGCCGCCTTGCCGCCGAGGCCGGCATCGCCAACGTCGATCGCGACGCCCTCTCCGAACTCGCTCGCCGCATCGACTCCGACCTACGCCGGCTCCACGGCGCCCTGACGAAGGTGATCGCCCACACCTCGCTCACCGCGAAGCCGCTCAGCACCGAGCTGGTCGCCGAGCTGATCCCCGGGGTCAGGCGGGCGGAGCGGGCGCCCGTGACCGAGATCCAGGAGCAGGTCGCCCTTGCCTTCGGTGTCACCCGGGCCGAGCTGATCGGCCCCAGGCGCGCGGCCGCGATCCTTCGGGCAAGGCAGGTCGCCATCCTCCTCACCCGCGAGCTGACTGAGCTCTCGCTCCCCGAGATCGGCCGCCTCCACGGCAACCGAGACCACTCGACCATCCTCAACTCGCTGCGGCGGGCCGAAGCCGCCATCGACGACGACCCCGAGCTCGCCGAGCGCGTCCAGGAGCTTCGCCGAACAATCCACAGCCGGCGCCCGGCAGCGGCCTGAGCCGCCGATGACACTGCAAGAATCAACCCTCTCCACATCACCTTCCACAGGCCGGAATTCCCTTCGGCATCGCATTTCCGCAGGGTTCAGCCGACCTTCCACATCCACTAACTCAACTCGATTAGGGAGTTTTTGTCTTTGAAGCTGACCGCGAAGCGTGAAGACCTTTCTTCGGCGCTGTCGATCGTCTCCCGAGCCGTTTCGACCAGGGCGGCGACGCAGGCGTTATCGGGGATCCTCGTCGACGCGGGCGAGTCGGGAGTCGCTCTTGCCGCGACCGACGGGGAGCTCGGACTTCGCACCGAGCTGGCCGCCGAGGTCGGCACGGGCGGCACGACCCTCCTGCCCGGTCGGCTGCTGTCGGATCTGGTCCGGTCGCTCGCCGACGATGCGGTGGAGGTGGAGTCGCGCGAGGCGGAGCGGGACGTCGAGATCCGCTGCGGCGGCTCGCGCTTCCATCTGCGGACCCTTCCCGCCGAGGATTTCCCGAAGGCCCCGGAGCCGAGCGAGGAGCCGCTTGCGATTCCCGCAAAAGCGCTGGCGGAGACCGTCGAGCTGGTCGCCCCGGCCGCCTCGCAGGACGATATGCGTCCCGTGCTGACCGGAGTGCTGGTCACCGCCTCCGGCGAGGAGATGACAATGGTGGCGACCGACTCCTACCGGCTCGCGGTGAAGCGAACCGGGCTCGAGAAGTCGATCGGCGGCGAGCTGGAGGCGAATATCCCGGCGCGCGCCCTGCGAGAGCTCGGCCGCATCGTCTCCGCCGACGGGGTCGAGGAGGTGGGAATCAGCCTGCTGCCCAACCAGGCCGTATTCAGGGCAGGGAGCGTTCTCCTCAACACGAGGCTGATCGACGGCCAGTTCCCCAACTTTCGACAACTCCTGCCGGAGTCCTACGAGCACGATGTGCGCCTTCCTCGAGACGAATTCCTCGAGGTGGCGCGGCGGGTGAGCCAGCTCGCCCAGCGAAACGCGCCGCTGCGGCTTTCCTTCTCCGACGGCGAGCTGCGGGTCTCGGCCTCGACGCCGGACGTCGGCGATGCCGAGGAGACGATGCCGGCCGCCTTCTCCGGCGAGTCCCTGGAGATCGGGTTCAACCCGGAGTTCCTCAAGAACGGCATCGAAAGCGTCCAGGGCGAAGAGGTGATGTTGCGCTTGATCTCGCCGCTGCGCCCCGGGCTTCTGCAGCCCGTCGACAACGAGGACTTCCGCTACCTGGTGATGCCGATCCGCCTCAACGTCTGAGGGTGTGGGGCCGGTGCTGGTCAGCGCCGTCGAAGCGAGGCCGGTGCGCAGCCTGGACGCAGCGAGGGTCGAGCTGGGACCCGGGATCGTCAGCCTGGTCGGGCCCAACGGCGTCGGCAAGACGAACCTGCTCGAGGCGCTCTACTTCGCGCTGACCGGTCGCTCGTTTCGGACCTCGGACCGGCGCGACCTGATCCCCTTCGGCGCCCCTCTCGCCCGGTCGGAGGCGCTGATCCTCGACGAGAACCGAGTCGAGCACCGGCTGCTCGCCTCGGTGAGCCGCTCGGAGGGGCGCCGGCATCTGCTCGACGGGACTCCCGTCGACCCCGCGACCGCAGGCCGCCA
>DASUUD010000207.1:0-2424 GCA_036374255.1 Solirubrobacterales bacterium
TCCGACTCGACGACCCCGGACCGAGAATTCGGCGGGTTTCGGAAGGGTTTCGTGCGTCCGCCAGACGACGAGCCCGTTTCCGAGCGAATCCACGGCGATCTGCGGATCGCCGGCCGAGATCGCTTCGCTGATCGTTACCGGTTCGCCGACGATCAGCGCACTGCTGACGATGTTCATCTCGACGCCGGAGCCTCGCCAGACCGCCACGGTCTCGCCACCTGGAAGCGCGGCGATCTCCGGGTTTGTCACCCCCCCACCTTCGGAGATGTCCGGCACCAGCGCGCCGAGTTCGCCGTCCGGCTGGACCCGGCGCATGCCGAGCTCGAAGCCTTTCTGGTTATGCCATGCGACAGTGGCAACACCGGCCGGATCGATCGCCACGTGCACGTCACCCGCATCGACTTCCGCCCCGCCTTCGACCAGAGTCAACAGGGGGCCCAGCGATCCGCTTGGCTCGATCCAACGGCCCCCCACAGAGTAGGGATCACCGTCTTTGGCTCGGGTGCGCCAAGCGGCGAAGGCCCGCCCAGACGGGGTCGTCGCGACAGCCGGCCGGAAGCCGATCTGACCGGGCGCCAGGTCGACAATGGGTCCCAGCGCCCCGCCGATGTCGAGGCGTCTGGCTTTGACTTCGGGATCTTCGGAGGGCGGCGTCTCCTGACTCCAGGCGATGATCGAGTCGCCCTGCGCGTCAGCGGCAAACCCCGTTGCGTGGAGCTGCTCGGCCTCGACGATCGGATCGCTTGCAGGGGCGAACGCCCCCTGCGCCGCCGTTCCCAGCGCGAGGAAGGCCCCGAGCAGGACGGCGAGCGCGAATGCACGCCGAAGCATTCGCGGGATCTTAGAACATGACGTCAGCACCTTCGACTGGACGGTCGAGCGCCGAGGCGCGGCTGAATCCCGCCTCACCCCTGCGGCAGCAGTCTTTCGCGCGCGCCTTCCTCGTTGCCTCGCTGCGCCTCGACTGCCACGATTGGGTGCCGGTCGGCGCCCGTAAGTGCACCGCCGGATAGCCCATGACCCCGCCAGCAGCCAGCGCCGATGCCTGAGCCGGTCCAGCGCGGACAGCGGTACATGCCCGGCCTCGACGGGCTGCGGGCGATCGCGGTGCTCGGGGTGATCCTCTACCACCTCGGCTTCGGTTGGGCGGAAGGAGGACTGCTCGGCGTGGGTGTGTTCTTCACCCTGAGCGGCTATTTGATCACCGACATCCTGCTCAACCAGGCGAGCCGCGGCGGGATCCGGCTGAAGTCCTTCTGGCTGGCCCGCGCCCGCCGCCTGCTGCCGGCCCTCTTCGTGATGCTGATCGTGGTGATGGCTTGGGTGACGGTGATCGGCCCGCACCAGCCCTCCGACTTTCGGGCCGCCGCCCTCAGTGCCGCGGGCTACGTGAACAACTGGTGGCTGATCTTCCACGACGTCTCCTACTTCGCGCGCGTCGCGCCGCCGGAGCCCCTCAACCATCTCTGGTCCCTTTCGATCGAGGAGCAGTTCTACATCGTCTGGCCGTTCCTGCTGATGCTGGGGATTCGCCTGGTCCCCGAGGTGCGGTTCTCGACCGGCGTGCGGTTCCGGCTGGCCGGAGTCACCCTGGCGCTCGCGCTGCTCTCCGGGGTCCTGATGGTCCTCCTGTACAGACCTTCGGTCGATCCTTCGCGGGTCTATTACGGGACCGACACTCGTGCCCTGGAGCTGCTGGCCGGCGCAGCCCTGGCGATGATGTGGCCGAGCCGCCGGCTCCGCGCCAACGTCTCCCCGCGGGCACGCGCAATGATCGACGGAATCGGAATCGCCGGCCTGATCGTGATCGCGGTGATGTTCTGGCGGGTCAGCGAGTTCTCGCCGTTTCTCTACCGGGGCGGCTTCGCGGTGCTCTCTCTGGCGACCGTCTTCGCGGTCGCCTCGATGGCCCATCCGGCCTCCCGACTCGGTCCGATCGTCGGCTGCAGTCCGATGCGCTGGATCGGCGAACGCTCCTACGGCATCTACCTATGGCACCTGCCGATCATCGTCCTAACCACGCCCGAGAGCGCCCACGGCCCGGACGCGTTGCGGGCCGCCCTCCAAGTCGTGGCGACGGTCGCGGTCGCCGAGCTGTCGTGGCGGTACGTCGAGAACCCGATCCGCCACGGGGCTCTCGGCCGCCTCTGGGCGGAGCTGCGATCGGGGGCCTGGGGCCGCGAGCGGATCACGCGACCCGGCTGGGCGGTGGCCAGCGCCTCCCTCGCCGTCTCCACCGCCGCGGTGGCGGGCCTGGTCGGAGTCGGGGTGTCCAACGAGCCGAGCGCGATCGGCTCCGAGACGGTCGCGAAGACCGTCAAGGCGAAGCAGGTGCGGAGCGGCCCGTTCGCGGCCTCCTGCGATGCGGTCATCCACATCGGCGACTCCACCTCGGAGGGCCTCGTCTCCGAAGAGTATTTGCCA
>DASUUD010000208.1:0-4462 GCA_036374255.1 Solirubrobacterales bacterium
CTCCCGCCACGCCCGCGCCCGAGGCTCCCGCGACGCCCCCGGCCGAGGCTCCCGCCGCGCCCGCGCCCGAGGCTCCCGCCACGCCTGCCGCCGACGCTCCGCCCGCCCCCGAAGGTGGTGAGTCGTAGTGCTCTCCCCGAAGCGGGTCAAGCACCGCAAGGTGATGCGCGGCAAGCGCCGCGGGAACGCCAAGGGCGGGTCCGACGTGAACTTCGGCGAGTACGGGCTGAAGGCGATCGAGCGCGGCTGGATCACCAACCGCCAGATCGAGGCCGCTCGTGTCGCGATGACCCGAAAGATCAAGCGTGGCGGGAAGGTGTGGATCAACGTCTTCCCGGACAAGCCGTTCACGAAGAAGCCCGCCGAGACCCGGCAGGGCTCGGGCAAGGGCAACCCGGAGGGGTGGGTGGCCGTTGTGAAGCCCGGCAAGGTGATGTTCGAGCTCGCCGGCGTGCCCGAGGACCTCGCTAAGGAGGCCATGCGCCTCGCCGGCCACAAGCTGCCCGTGAAGACCAAGTTCGTCACCAAGGAAGACCATTGAAAGCCGCTGAAGCACACGCCATGGGCGATTCGGAGCTGGTCGTCAAGCTCAAGGACGCCAAGCAGGAGGCCTTCAACCTCCGCTTCCGGCACGCGACCGGCGAGCTCGAGAACACGGCCCGACTCAGCGACACGCGCAGGGATGTGGCGAAGCTGTTGACCGTGGCCAAGGAGCGGGGGATCGACGTCGATCGAGAGCTGAGGAAATGAGCGAGGACGAGAAGAAAGAGCTTCAGGACGAGGCTTCGGACACTTCCGCCGAGGACTCAGACGCCTCGACCGCGGGTCCTGCCGCCGAGGAGGACTCCTCGTCCTCGCAAGCTGCGGGCGAGGAGCCCACCTCGCCGTCACCCGCGGATGAGACGGAGGAGGCTAAGGGAGAGGCGCCCGAGGAGGCCGCCGAGGCTTCTGCACCCGCTGAGGAGAAGGCTCCCGACGACGACGCATCCGAAGCTGAGGAGCCCGAGGGGGCTGCTGAGGAGCCTGCTGCCGAAGAGGAGGCTCCGGCGGAGGAGGCTCCGGCGGAGGCTGCGCCCGAGGCGGGGGGAGCCGCAGAGGATGAGCTTCCGTGGAAGGAGCGGAGGCGGCTGGAGAAATCGCGGCGGCCGCATGAGCCGAGGCCGCAGCTCAGCCCGGAGGAACGGAAGACGATGCGGGCCGAGAGGCGGAAGGCGAGGGCCGAGCTGCGCCGCAAGCAGCGCGCCCGGGCCCGGGAGAAGAAGGGCGGGCCCCGTACCGGAACCCCGGCCGCAGAGCGGCACGCCAATGCGGCCAAGGTCCGGCAGGGCGTCGTCGTGTCCGACAAGGGGGAGAAGTCGATCACGGTGCGGATCGACATCGTGCGCCGACACCCGACCTACGAGAAGGTGGTGCGTCGCTCCAGGACGCTGCACGCCCATGACGAGCGCAACGAGGCCGGCGAGGGCGACGTCGTGCGGGTCGTCGAGACCCGGCCGTTGTCGAAGACCAAGCGCTGGCGCCTCGTCGAGGTGGTCGAGAAGGCGCGATGATCCAGCAGGAGTCAAGACTCAAGGTCGCCGACAACTCCGGCGCGCGGGAGATCCTCTGCATCCGCATCAAGGGCGGCTCCCACCGTCGCTATGCGGGCATCGGCGACGTGATCACCGCGACGGTGAAACAGGCGAGCCCGCAGGGCGGAGTTCGCAAGGGAGAGGTCGTGCAGGCTGTGATCGTGCGTACCCGCAAGCAGCTCGGCCGCGCCGACGGCACCTACATCTCCTTCGACGAAAACGCCGCCGTGCTGCTCGACCCGGCCAGCAACAACCCTCGCGGGACCCGCATCTTCGGCCCGGTGGCTCGCGAGCTGCGCGACCGCAACTTCATGAAAATCGTCTCGCTGGCTCCCGAGGTGCTCTGATGGCCAAGTCGATGCGGATCCGAGAGGGAGACGAAGTCGTCGTCATCGGCGGCAAGGACGCAGGCAAGACCGGTCGCGTGTCGAGGACCGAACCGAAGCGCAGCTTCGTGTATGTCGAGGGCCTCAACATGGTGAAGCGCCACGAAAAACCGCGCCCTGTCCAGGACGCTCAGCGGGCGGCGAAGATCGGCGGGATCGTCGACAAGGAGGGCCCGATCCACGTCTCCAACGTGATGCTTCTCGACCCCAAAGACAACAAGCCCACGCGGGTCGGTGTGCGACGGGGCAAAGGCGGCAAGCGCGAGCGTTACGCGAAGCGGAGCGGGCAGGCGTTCTGATGGAGGCGACCGCGACAGCCCAGTCCCAGGCGGCCCCGCCGCCGCGGCTGCGCGAGCGCTACGAGCAGGAGGTCCTGCCGGCGCTGATGCGCGGATTCGGCTACACCTCGGCGATGCAGGCGCCACGCCTGGAGAAGATCACGCTCAACATGGGCGTCGGCGAGGCGAAGCAGAACGCCAAGATGCTGGAGGCCGCGCAGAGCCAGCTGGCGACGATCGCCGGACAGCAGCCCAGTGTGCGCCGCGCCCGCAAGTCGATCGCCTCCTTCAAGGTCCGCGAGGGGATGCCCGTGGGGGTATCGGTGACGCTGCGGCGCGCCCGGATGTGGGAGTTCCTCGACCGGCTCTGCTCGATCGCCGTTCCTCGCATCCGCGATTTCCGCGGCCTCAACCCCCGCTCGTTCGACGGGCGCGGCAACTTCTCGATGGGAGTGCGCGAGCAGCTGATCTTCCCCGAAATCGACTACGACTCGATTGACGAGGTGCGCGGGCTCGACATCACGATCACCACCACTGCGAAGACCGACGTGGAGGCCTTCGAGCTGCTGCTCGGGCTCGGCATGCCCTTCGCCAAAGAGGGCCGGCCCGGGACGGCCGACGCGGCGGCGGAGGCGGCCGCGGAGGAGGAGAAGCGCAAGGAAGAGGCACGCCTGCGGGCCGAGGCCGAGCAGGCGGCGCTGGAGCAGTTGAAAGAAGAGAACCCGGAGGCGTACGCGAAGCCCGAGCCCACTCCCGAGGAGGGCGAGGAGGGCGAGGGCGCCGAGGAAGAGGCCGGCGAGGAAGCCGGCGAGGAGAGTTCAGAGGATGGCTAAGACTTCCCAGAAGGTGAAGCAGGGCCGCAAGGCCAAGTTCAAGTCCCGCGAATACAACCGCTGCCGGCGCTGCGGGCGCCCGCGCGGCTACTTCCGCAAGTTCGGGCTCTGCCGGATCTGCCTGCGGGAGGCCGCTCACGAGGGCTACGTGCCGGGCATGACGAAGTCGAGTTGGTAAGAGAGCCCAGATGCTGACCGACCCGATAGCCGACTACCTGACACGGATCCGCAACGCGCTCGGCTCCGGCCACGACGAGGTGGCGATCCCCGCCTCGCGGCTGAAGCTGGAGATGTCGCGGATCCTCAAGGAGCAGGGCTACATTCGCGATTTCGCCCGCGAGCAGGGTCGGGTCGGCGAGGAGATCAGGATCCGCCTCAAGTACACCCGGGATCGTCGCCCGGTTATCGCCGGGTTGGAGCGGGTGTCCCGCCCGGGGCGGCGCCGCTACGTCGACCACGGCCAGGTGCCTCGCGTGCACGGCGGCACCGGCACGGCGATCATCAGCACCTCGAGCGGGGTCATGACCGGCCACGAGGCGACCGCGAAGGGAGTGGGCGGCGAGGTCGTCGCCTATGTGTGGTGATGAGCAGGATCGGACGAAAGCCAATCCCCCTTCCCGACTCCGTCACGGTGGAGCTCTCGCCTGGGAATGTCGCCGTCAAGGGGCCGAAGGGGGAGCTGAGCCAGCGGCTCTCGCCGGAGATGACCGTCGAGCAGGACGACGGCTCGGTGATCGTGAAGCGTCCGACCGACCGCGGCGAGCACCGCGCCCTGCACGGCCTCACCCGCAGCCTGATCGCGAACATGGTCGAGGGTGTGACCGACGGCTTCGAGAAGCGTCTTGAGATCCAGGGCGTCGGCTACAGGGCGCAGCTGAAGGGGAGGAAACTGGAGATGGCGCTGGGCTACTCCCACCCCGTCTCGATCGACCCCCCCGAGGGGATCGAGTTCGAGGTGCCGCAGCCGACCGAGATCGTCGTTCGCGGCATCGACAAGCAGCTGGTCGGCCAGGTTGCGGCGGACATCCGCAAGCGCCGTCCACCGGAGCCGTACAAGGGCAAGGGAATCCGCTACCGGGACGAGCACGTCGCTCGGAAGGTGGGCAAGCGAGCATGACCCTGCTCACCAAGCGACAGCAGAGGCTGCGCCGCCGCCGGCGGGTTCGCGCCCGCGTGGTGGGCACCGCTGAGAGGCCCCGCCTCTCCGTCTTTCGCTCGAACCGCGGCATCTTCGCCCAGCTGATCGACGACCGCCAGGGCAACACCCTCGCCGCCGTCAATTGGACCGAGCCGGAGCTGCGCAAGCTCTCCGCCGCCGAGCAGGCGAAGCGGGCCGGTGAGTTGCTGGCCGAGCGTGCGAAGAAAGCCGGGATCGAGACCTGCGTCTTCGATCG
>DASUUD010000209.1:0-5175 GCA_036374255.1 Solirubrobacterales bacterium
GCCTCGTTCAGCTCGCGCAGCTTCTCCGCTGTCACCGCGGTCTCGACCGGGGGGCTGGGGCTGCGGTCGAGTTCGCCGGTGGCGCTGGTGGTCGCCGTCGGGTCTTCGTACTCGCCCCGCTCCATCTTCCCGCGCAGGTCCTTCAGCGCCTTGGACATCTCCTCTCGGCGTTTCTGGTGCGCGCCATCCACCTCCGCCGCCGTCACCACACCCTCGGCGATCAGCTTCTCCGCGTAGGTCTCCGAGACCGGCGGATGGGCCTTGATCTTGGCGGCGATCGTCGGCTGGGTGTAGGCGGGCTCGTCGGTCTCGTTGTGTCCGAAGCGGCGGTAGCCGATCACGTCGATCACGATGTCGCGGCCCCACTGCTCCCGGTAGGCCATCGCGAGACGAATCGCCGCCGAACAGGCCTCGACGTCGTCGGCGTTTACGTGGACGATCGGGATGTTGAAGCCCTTCGCCATGTCCGCCGCGTAAGGAGTCGAGCGGGCGTCTTCGGGGTCCGTGGTGAAGCCCACCTGGTTGTTCTGGATGATGTGGATGGTGCCGCCGGTGGTGTAACCCTTCAGCGCTTGCAGGTTGAGCGTCTCGGCGACGACTCCCTGGCCGGGAAAGGCCGCGTCGCCGTGGAGGAGGACCGGTACTGCCAACTTCGGGTTGTGGTTCAGCCGGGTGCCTTCGAACTCGGACTGCAGAAGACGAGAGGCGCCGACCACGACCGGGTCGACGAACTCGAGGTGGCTCGGGTTGGGATAGAGGCGAACGGCGATTTTCTCGCCCTCGCTGGTCTCGTAGGTCCCCTGGTGACCGTAGTGGTACTTGACGTCGCCGGTCCCTCCGTGCGGGATCGCGGCCACGGCCTTCACTGCCTCGATCTGCTTGGAGCCCTCGAACTCGGCGAGTATCGACTCGACAGAGCGGCCCAGGTTGTGGGCGAGGACGCTGAGCCTGCCGCGGTGGGCCATCCCGAAGACGACCTCCACGGCGCCGCCGCGGTGCGCGAGGGTGACGACCTCGTCGAGCATCGGGACGGTCGCGTCAAGCCCCTCGATCGTGAAGATCTTCTGGCCCAGGTAGGCCTTCTCGAGGAAGCGCTCGAACTCGAAGACGTCGATCAGCCGCTCCAGCAGGCGGCGTTTCTCGTCGTCCTCCAGCGGCCGGCGGTGCGTGCCGGTCTCCACCATCTCCCGCAGCCAGGTGCGCTGCTGGTGTGAGGAGAGGTGCTCGAACTGGTAGGCGATGGTGCCGCAATAGGCCTCACGCATCCTCGGCAGCACCTCGAGCAGCGTCTCCCCGGGCACGCCGATATTGAGGATCGAGGCGGGGATCCGGGCCATCAGCTCGGGAGTGAGGTTGAGGCGCTCGGGCTGAAGCGCGGGGTCGCCCTTCGGCTCGCGGCCGAGCGGGTCCAGGTGGGCGGCGAGGTGACCGTGGGTTCGGTAGCCCTTGAGCAGCGAGGTCGCGGCCTGGACCGCGCGCAACAGCTCCTCGTCGGGCTGGACGGGGACCGCCGGGGGTGCGGCGGCGCCGAGCGGCGGCGCCGAGGCGGCGGCCGGGTGCGCGGCCAGGATCGGGCCGGGGTCGATTCCGAGGTCGGCGGCCACCGACTCGTAGAAGTCGTCCTCGCCCTGCAGGAGCTGGTCGATGCGGCGCAGGAACGAGCCCGACTCGGCACCCTGGATGACACGATGGTCGTATGTCGAGGTGAGGGTCATCACCTTCGACACCCCGAGCTGCCTGACTCGCTCCGGCGAGGCGTGCGCCCACTCGGGCGGGTAGGCGATCGAGCCCGTTGCGATGATCGCGCTCTGGCTTCTCATCAGCCGCGGCACCGAGGCGACCGTGCCGAGCCCGCCCGGGTTGGTCAGCGAGATGTTGGTGCCCTGGAAGTCGTCGGCGGTCAGCTTGTTCTCGCGGGTCTTGGTGATCAGCTCCTCGTAATGGCTGTGGAACTCGGCGAAGTCGAGGCCCTCCGACCCCTTGATCGCCGGCACCATGAGGCTGCGGGAGCCGTCCTTGCGCTCCACGTCGACGGCGATGCCCAGGTTGACCGGCGCTCCCTCGATAGCGAACGGCTTGCCGTCCCGCTGTTCGAACACCCGGGTCATCACAGGCCACTCCTTGGCGGCCTGGACGATCGCCCAGGCGACGAGGTGGGTGAAGGAGACCTTCATCCCCCGCTCCTTGAGGACGCCGTTGAGCGCACGGCGCTTGGCGTCGAGCGTGTCGACGGCGATCGTCCGGAAGGAGGTCGCGGTCGGGACCGCACGGCTCTCGTCCATCGCCTGCGCCAGCATCGCCGCCGGCCCCCGAAGCGGCTTCGCCTCTCCGGCCGCAACCGCTGCCGGTTCGCCTCCGTTGGCTGCCGCAAGCACGTCCTCCTTGGTCACCTTCGCCCCCGGCCCCGAGCCATCGATCGAGGTCAGGTCCACGCCGGTCGCTTCCGCGACGCGACGGGCGACGGGAGTTGCGCGCTGAGCTGAGGGCTCCAGCGCCTCTTCCGCGGGTGGCGCCGGGGAGGGCCCTTCGCCCGCAGCCTGCGAGGACGAGGGAGCCATCTCGGCGACAGGACCCGCGGTCGAGGGGCCGGGACCCTCGCCCGGTTCCATCTCGGCAAGCGGCGCGCCCACGGGCACCTCGTCGTCGACCTGGGCCATCAGCTTCGTGATCACGCCGTCGGCGGGCGCCGGCACCTCGGCATCGACCTTGTCGGTGGAGACCTCGACGACCGTGTCGCCCTCCTTGACGGAGTCGCCCTCGGCGACGTGCCACTCTAGGACGATGCCCTCGGTTACGGACTCGCCCATTTCGGGCATTTGGATTTGCATGGTCGCCGTTTGCGACATCCTCGATTTGAGTGTATGAAACGACCGTGAACTACTTCGTCACCGGCGCAACGGGCTTCATCGGTCGCAACCTCGTCGGTCGCCTGCTCCAGCGCGAGGGCACGGTCTACGCGCTGGTCAGAGCCGGATCGCGGGGGCGGCTGGAGGAGCTGCGCACCTCCTTCGGCGCCGACGGCGCGAGGATCGTGCCGGTCGCAGGCGACCTCTCCCAGCCCGGGCTCGGGGTCTCGGAGGAGGACCTGCTGACGCTGCGCGGGGACGTCGACCATTTCTTCCACCTGGCGGCGATCTACGACATGGCGGCCGGCGCCGAGGCGCAGGAGGTCGCCAACGTCGAGGGCACGCGAAACGCGGTCGAGCTGGCGCAGACGATCGAGGCCGGCTGTTTCCACCAGATCAGCTCGATCGCCGCGGCGGGCCTCTACCGGGGCGAGTGGCGCGAGGACATGTTCGAGGAGGCCGAAAAGCTCGACACGCATCCCTACTTCCGCACCAAGCACGAGTCCGAGAGGGTGGTCCGGGAAGAGTGCGGCCGTCCCTGGCGGGTCTACAGGCCGGGGATCGTCGTCGGCGACTCGCGCACCGGAGAGATCGACAAGATCGACGGCCCCTACTACTTCTTCAAGCTGCTCCAGCGGGCCCGCCGGGTCCTCCCCGCCTGGCTCCCCACGCTCGGGATCGAAGGGGGCGAGATCAACATCGTCCCGGTCGATTTCGTCGTCGCCGCGATGGACCACATCGCCCACCAGCCCGGCCTCGACGGTCAGGCCTTCCACCTGACCGACCCGAACCCGAAGACGGCGGGCGAGGTGATCAATCTCTTCGCCAGGGCCGCAGACGCGCCGCAGGCGGCGCTGCGGCTCGACTCCGGGGTGACCGATCCGGCCACGAGCGTGATCCGCGCCGGAATGAAGGTGCTTCCGCCCGCGAGGCGGCTGGCGGACAGCGCCCTGAACGAGCTGGGGATCCCCCCGGGGATACTCAACTATGTCCAGTATCCGACGCAGTTCGACTCGACGCGGGCTCAGGCGGCGCTCGAGGGCTCCGGGATCGAGGTGCCGCCGCTGGAGACCTACGCTGACCGGGTCTGGGACTACTGGGAGCGCAACCTCGACCCGGACCTGTTCAAGGACCGAACCCTCTCGGCGGCGGTGAGGGGCAAGGTGGTGCTGATCACCGGCGCCTCCTCGGGGATCGGCAAGGCGACCGCCGTCAAGGTCGCCGACGCGGGGGGAACCGTGTTGCTCGTGGCGCGCTCGTTGGAGAAGCTCGAGGAGACGAAGGGGGAGATCGAGGCCGCCGGAGGGATCGCCCACATCCACCGTTGCGACATGTCGGATCCGGACGACGTCACGCGGATGGCCGAGGAGGTCCTCGCCTATCACGGCCAGGTGGACATCCTCGTCAACAACGCGGGGCGCTCGATCCGGCGCTCGGTCGAGCTCTCCTACGACCGCTTCCACGATTACGAGCGGACGATGCAGGTCAATTACTTCGGAGCTGTGCGGCTGATCCTGGAGCTGCTGCCCTCGATGCGGGCGCGCAAGTCGGGCCACATCATCAACATCAGCTCGATCGGGACCCAGACCAATCCGCCCCGCTTCTCCGCCTACGTGGCCTCGAAGGCCGCCCTCGACGCCTTCGGGCGGGTGATCGCCTCCGAGGTGGTCGACGACGGCGTGCACATCACGACGATCCACATGCCGCTGGTGCGAACGCCGATGATCGCGCCGACCAGGATGTACGACATGTTCCCCGCGATCACCCCGGAGGAGGCCGCCGAGCTGATCGCCGGCGCGATGGTCAGCCAGCCGAAGAAGGTCGCGACCCGGCTGGGCACCTTCGGCGAGCTGATCTACGCGATCGCTCCCGGCCTGAGCGACAGGATCCTCAATACCGCCTACAAGCTCTTCCCGGAGTCCCAGGCGGCGAAGGGCAAGACCGAGGAGGCGCCGGACAAAGCGCCCACCACCGAGGCGGTCGCGTTCGCCCATGTGATGAAAGGCGTCCACTGGTAGCGCTTGGCCCGCGGGTCCTGGCGGCTGATGAGGGTGCCGTTCTTGCCCTGCGCGCTGCTCCGCTGGCCGGGACGCGAGCGTCGTGGGCTTCAGGCGTTCAGCTCCGCAGCCTCCGAGCTGCGAAGACACCCCCATCAGCCACCACCCGCGGGACGAGCGCTACCGGCGGACAGCTATGAGCTCTGAGCGGCGGCTCAAGCACTGGGGGTGGGGGTACGAGGACCAGGCGCCGTCGCGGCCTGAGCTGGAGGAGGCCGCGAGGGGGATCAGGGAGCGGCTTGGGTTCGGAGGCGAGGTCGAGGAGGCGGTGC
>DASUUD010000210.1:0-14881 GCA_036374255.1 Solirubrobacterales bacterium
TTCGTGCTGCCGGGCCGCGACCCGCGCGCCGAGCGCCCGCGCGAGCCCGATTACCCGCCGGGGGATTGAGCAACCGCTCAGGGTTGACGGCGAAGCCGTCTACGGCACGCGATGAACCTCAAACAGGTTGGTGCCGAGCTCCTGCGCCGGGAGCCCGGCGGTGATCGCGATCAGCTCGCCCGAGCGAGCCACGCCGTGGGTCGCCGCCAGGGCGGCGCATTCATCGAGCAGGCGGTGGATTTCGGTCTCGTGCTCGCTCAGCACCGCCTTCACGCCGAAGAGGAGGTTGAGGCGGCGCACCGTCTCGACCCGCGGCGAGATGGCCAGCACCGGCACGTTGGGGCGGTGGGCGGAGACGAGGCGGGCGGTTCGGCCGCTGCGCGTCGGCACGACCAGCGCCGCCAGGTCGAGCCGGTAGACGGCGCCGACCGCCCCCTGCGCGACCGAGTCGGCGATGTCCTGGGTGGTCGGCTCGGTGCGGCCGAACAGCCACTCGCCGTAGGGGAGGTCGGGCTCCGTCGCCCGTGCGATCCTGTCCATCACCCGCACCGACTCCACCGGGTGGCGCCCCACCGCGGTCTCCTCGGAGAGCATCACCGCGTCGGTGCCGTCGAAGATCGCGTTGGCGACGTCTGTCACCTCGGCCCGGGTCGGGCGCCGCGCGCTGACCATCGAGGCGAGCATCTGGGTCGCTGTGATCACCGGCTTGGAGCGCCTGCCGGCGGCGCGGATCAGCCGTTTCTGGACGACCGGCACCTCGGCCAGCGGCAGCTCGATGCCGAGGTCGCCGCGGGCGACCATGATCCCTCCGGTCGCCGCGCGGACGATCTCGTCGGCATCCTCGGCGGCCTGCCGCTTCTCGATCTTGGCGATCAGGGGGATGTCGCAGCCGAGCGAGCGCAGCCGCTCCGCGACCGGCTCCAGATCCGCCGCCGAGGAGACGAAGGAGACTGCCAGCAGATCGACCCCCTGCTCGAAGGCGAAGTCCACCCAGTCGAGGTCGCCGTCGGTGGTCGGCTCGACGGCCACGCCGGGGATGTTCATCCCCTTGTGGGAGGAGAGCGTGCCCCCCACCTCGACCTCGGCGTCGACGTCACCGTCCCCGTGCCCGCCGACGCGGAGGCGGATCGCCCCGTCGGCCAGGTAGACGAGCTCATCCTCCTTGAGCGAGGCCACGTCCGGCCATTCGACCGGGATCGTCTCGCGGTCGCCCTCGATCTGCTGCGGCGTGAGCTTCACGTGCATCCCTGTCTCGAGCTGCGCCACGTCGCCCCGGAGCTCGCCGATCCGCAGCTTCGCCCCCGGCAGGTCGCCGAGCACCGCCACCTCGCGGCCGAGTCGCTCGGAGGCGCTCCGGATCGCCTCAATCGTGCGCGCGTGGCGATCGCGGTCGGAATGAGAGAAGTTGAGGCGGAAGACATCGGTGCCGGCCTCGATCAGCTCCTCCAGCACCTCTGGGTCCCAGCTCGCGGGGCCGACCGTGGCGATGATCTTCGTCCGCCGGCCGTGCTGGGGCTGCTCCTCTGATGTCGGCTGCGCCTGCACGAGATGACTGTAGATGGTCGGCCGTCCCCTCCCGAAGCCCACCCGCCGGGCGTAAGATGACCGGCGTGAACCCGGTCGCCGAAGCCGTCGCCGGCGAGGAGCGGGCCGGCGACGCCCTGGTCGGCGAGGCGCCCCCCTCCCCCGCGGGCCCGATCTCAGCCGAGGAGGCGGCGACCCTCCCGCAGCCGCCGGTCATCCCGCAGCACCCCCTGCTTCAGACGCTGCGCTTCAACCAGCGCCAGATCGAGTTCGTCTTCCGCGCCCGCCGCCTCCACGGGGAGGTCTTCAGGATGCACACCGCGGTGGCCGGTCGTCCCGCCGTCACCAGCCATCCCGATCACGTCCGGTCGCTGTTCACCGCCGACCCCGTACTGGCGCCATCGCTGACCCGCGAGTCGCCGCTGCGGCCGATCGTCGGGCCGAACTCGGTGCTCACCGCGATCGGCCCGCGCCACATGAGGCAGCGCAAACTGCTGCTCCCCCACTTCCACGGCGAGGCGATCGAGCGCTATAGCCAGTCGATTGCCGAGGCGACGGAGCGGGAGATCGACGAGTGGCCGGTCGGGCGCACGATCGCGCTGGCGCCGCGGATGCAGGCGATCACCCTCGACGTGATCATGGCCGGGATCTTCGGGATCGAGGGACGACCCGGGCGCGACACCCCGGAGGGCCGGCTGCGATCGGTGATCAGGAACGCCGTGATCGCCTCGACCCGGCCGGCCGCCCAACTCGGGGAGCTGCTCAACATCGGTCGGGCCGAGGCCGTCGGCCCCATGCGGGTTGGCCTGAAGCTCTTGGACCGGCCGACCTACGAGGTGATCTCGCAGCGGCGCCGCGACGCCGACCTCGGGGAGCGCAGCGACATCCTCTCGCTGCTGCTGGGGGCGAAGACCGAGGAGGGCGAGACGCTGAGCGACCGCGAAGTGCGCGACGAGCTGCTCACCCTGGTCCTCGCCGGCCACGAGACGACCGCCAACTCGCTGGCCTGGGCATGGGAGCGGCTGGTCCGCAACCCCGCCGCCCACGAGCGCCTGATCGAATCGGTGCGCTCCGGCGTGGACGCCGCCGAGACGATCGAGGCGACGATCGTCGAGGCGATGCGCTCGCGGCCGGTCGTGCCGATCATCGGCCGCCGGGTGAGCGTGCCCTGGCGGCTCGGCCCCTTTGCGGTGGAGGCCGAGGCCCCGGTGATGATCAGCATCCTGCTCGTCCATCACCGCGAGGACCTCTATCCGGAGCCGTTCGAGTTCCGTCCCGAGCGCTGGCTCGGCCGCAAGCCGGGAACGTACGAGTGGATCCCCTTCGGCGGCGGCACCCGCCGCTGCCTCGGCGCCGCCCTGGCGATGGCCGAGCAGCGCGTCGTCCTGGAGGCGATGGCGCGCCGCCTCGACATCGAGGCGGCCGAGCCCGAGCCCGAGCGCGCCCTGCACCGCAACGTGACGATGATCCCCGCCCACGGCGCCCGCGTGGTGATCCGCTCGCGGCGCGACTGATCGCCGGCCGGGCCGGCAAGCGTACGGACACCCTGTCGAGCAGGGAGCTGCGTAGCCCGCTCTTGCCCCCCCCAATGACCCCCGCATCCGACCCTTACCCCGTCATAGGGGGTGAAAGTCGGGATGGGGCGAGACGCGTGGGGGAAAGTCGGGATGCGGCGAGACGGGTGACGTCAACCCATCAACCGTGCGGGCTCCGTCGCCCGTCAAGCGGAGAGGGAGGGATTCGAACCCTCGAGAGAGCTTGCGCCCCCTACTCGCTTAGCAGGCGAGTGCCTTCAGCCACTCGGCCACCTCTCCGGGCCAGGGGTCGATTGTAGGAGTAATGGGGGGTCGCCGGGTTAGTCTCAGGCCCTTGCCAGAGCAGACGCATGCCCGCTACGAGGAGATCTTCGCGGAGGTCGAGGCCCCCTTCGCCTTTGTCGACCTCGACGCGATGTGGTCGAACGCTGAGGAGATGCTGGGCCGGGCCGCCGGCAAACCGATTCGCGTGGCCAGCAAGTCGCTGCGCTGCCGGGTGCTGCTGGAGCGGATCCTGGCGAGCGACGAGCGCTTCGCCGGGCTTATGACTTTCACCCTGCCGGAGACACTGTGGCTGGCCGAGCAGGGGTTCGAGAACCTGCTTGTCGCCTACCCGACCACCGACCAGGAGGCGCTTCGCGAGCTGGCGCTGCGCTCCGTCGCCCACCCGCAGGGGGCGCCGATCGTGATGGTCGACTGTGTCGAGCACCTGGAGACGATCGAGTCGGTGCTGGGGGCGGGGGCTGCCCCGGTGCGGGTCTGCATCGACGTCGACGCCGGCTGGTGGGCGCTGGGTGGCCGGGTCAAGGTCGGCCCGAAGCGCTCCCCCGTCCACACGGTCGAGCAGGCGGTCGCCCTGGCGCGGGAGATCGAGCGTCGGCCGCAGGTCGAGCTGGCGGCGCTGATGGCCTACGAGGGCCAAATCGCCGGGGTCGGTGACCGGCCACCCGGGCGCCGCATGCGCGGGGCGGCGATCCGCTTCATGCAGCGCCGCTCCGCGGCTGAGCTGGCCGAGCGACGGGCGGCGATCATCGCCGCGATCCGCGAGTTCGCCGAGCTGCCGATCGTCAACGGCGGCGGCACCGGCAGCCTCGAGCTGACCGGCGCCGAGGAGACCGTGACCGAGGTCACGGCCGGCTCCGGTTTCTACGCCCCGGCCCTCTTCGACCACTACAGCCGCTTCTCGCTCACGCCCGCCGCCGGCTTCGCACTGCCGGTGGTGCGCAAGCCCTCGCAAGGGATAGCGACGGCACTCGGCGGCGGCTACCTGGCGTCGGGCGCCGGCGACGCAGCCCGCCTTCCCGTCCCGTGGCTGCCCGAGGGGCTGCGGCTCGACCCCGAGGAGGGCGCGGGCGAGGTGCAGACCCCACTGCTCGGCGGGCCGGCGGCGAAGCTGGGGGTTGGCGACCGCGTATACCTCCGCCACGCCAAGGCAGGCGAGCTCTGCGAGCGCTTCGACGCCCTCCACCTGGTCGAGGGCGGCGAGCTCGTCGACGTCGTCCCCACCTATCGCGGCGAGGGCAGGACCTTCCTCTGATCAGGGCCCCAGCACGCGGGCGGCGTACTCGTTGGTGAAGACGTGGTCGGGGTCGAGCTCCTCCCGGGCGGCCTGGAAGTCGGCCCAGCGCGGGTAGCGCGGCTCCAGCGTCGCCGCGGTCTGGAAGTGGCGCTTGCCCCAATGGGGACGGCCATCGTAGTCGTCCATGATCGCCTCGACCGCCTCGAAGTAGGGGCGCCATTCCATCCCCCGGTACTGGTGGACGGCGATGTAGGCGGTGTCGCGCTCATGCGAGGGGCTGAGCGGGGCGTCGTCGCCGGCGGACACCCGCATCTCGATCGGGAAGAAGACCGGGTAGCGGTTCTCGCGGATCCACTCGATCACCCGGCGGGCGGCCTCGGGGCCGTGCTCGCGAGGCACCCCGTACTCCATCTCGGTGAAGCGGACGCGGCGCTCGCTGGCGAAGACGCGGTCGCTGCGGTCGGTGACGCGGCCGCCGGAGGCGAGGCGCGCGGCCAGCCTCGAGACGCGCGGGATCGAGGACGGAAAGAGCCTGCCGGTCGCCGACAGCGCCTCCAGCGCCCAGTTTTCGAGCACCACGTCGTTGAGGAACCCCTTGACGCTGCCCCGCGGCCGGGGCGGCTCCTCGGTGCGATTGCGCTCCAGGACCAGGGCAGAGTCCGCGTAGGGAAAGGTGAACAGCTCGAAGTGGTCGTGCGCCGCGGCGCGCTCCTCGAAGGCTTCGAACACCTCGTCGCGGGACTCGGGCCGGGCGACCATCTCCAGCGTGAAGGCGGGGACGCCGCGCAGGGTGACGGCCGAGAGCGCGCCCAGTGCGCCCACGTTCACACGCGCGGCCCGCAGCAGGTCCGCCTCGGACTCGCCGAGCGCCCGCACGCTGCCGTCGGCGGTGACCAGCTCGACCGCGGCGACCTGGGAGGAGAGATTGCCCAGCTTCGCCCCGGTCCCGTGCGTCCCCGTGGCGATCGCCCCGGCCACCGTCTGGCGGTCGATGTCTCCGAGGTTCTCCATTGCCAGCCCGAGCCGGTCCAGCTCGGCGTTCAGCTCGGCGAGGATCGTCCCCGCCCCCACCTCGACCAGGCCCGACGAGGGATCGGCGTCGATCACGCCGTGCAGGGCGCCGACATCGATCATCGCGTCCCCCGTCATCGCTGTCTCGGTGAACGAGTGGCCGGATCCCGCGACGCTGATCTTCCAGCCCGCGGCCACCGCTTCCGTGATCGCCGCCGCCAGCTCGTCGCGGTCGCGCGGCCGCAGCAGCCAGCCCGGATGGCACTCCTGATCGCCCGCCCAGTTGCGCCACACCTCGCCCATGCCGTAAACCTAGATGAGTGACAAGACCCGTCGGTCGATCGGAGGGCAAAGATGAAGGTGGAAGCCAACGTCGTCTTCAGGTTCCAGTCGGGCTCGCTCGCCGAGGCCGGGGCGCTGCTCGACGAGATCTTGCAGCCGGCGCAGGAGAGGGAAGACGTCGAGGTCGAGCAGATCAACGTGGGGACACCGCCCCGGTCCACACCGGTCACTCTGCCGCCGGTCTCGAGCCTCGGCGAGTACCCGCCCGGCACGCCGCGATGACGAGGTCTGAGACCGGGACCGCTTCCAGGACGAGCCTTCCCTCGGGCTGGCCCTGTCCGGCTACCCCTCCGCGGGGCGTATGGCCGGGGGCGCCAGCACCCGGAAGGCGTAGAGGGCGGTGAGCGCCATCAGGACCGCGACCGCGATGTTCGGCACGGCAAAGCCCGCGGCGGTCGCCAGCCCGCCGCCCGCGACCGCGCCGACCACCTGGCCGGCCGACCAGGCCACGTTGGTGAGTCCCGCGGCGAAGCCCTGGTGCAGACCACTCGCTTCGGCCCTCTCCGAGAGCGAGGTCATCGCCGGGGAGAAGGAGAAGCCGGCCCCGACCGAGGTGACGATCAGGGCCGCCAGCACCGTGCCCAGAGCCTGCGCCAGCGCGATCCCCAGCATCGCCACGGCGCCGATCGCGACCCCGGTCACGAACGGCGCGCGGCGGCCGACCCGGTCCGAGTAGCGACCGGCGATCGGCGCCAGGCTCGCCTCGATCCCGGCGCCGACGATGAACCCGCCCGCGATCAGGGCGTGACCGCCCCCGAGCTCGTCGATCCGGAGCGGCACCAGCACCTCCACTGCGCCGAACATCAGCGAGGGGACGGCGACGAACCAGGTGGCGAGGAGGATCGGGCGGCTGAGCATCGTCGCCACCACCTCTCCCGCCGCCTGGGCCGCCGGTACCCGAGCCTCTGGGGTGCGCGCGGCGAACACCGCCAGAACCGCGGCCACCCCCAGCACGGCGCTGAAGATGACCTCGGTCCCGACCTCGGCCGCGATCCCGCCCAGCAGCGGCCCGACCAGCGCGCCCGCCACAGCCGTTCCCACCGCGGTGCCGATCACGGATCCCCGCTGCTCGGCGGGCGCCGAGGTGATCAGCCAGGTGAGCGCGCCCGACCAGACCATCGCCCCGGAGATGCCCTGGGCGAAGCGCGCGATGTCGAGGACGGCGATCTGAGCCCCGAAGCCGAAGACGACGCTCGAGATGCCGAGCAGCATCAGGCCCCAGATCACCGTCAGGCGGGGCCCGATCTTCGTGGCGAGCAGACCCGCAGGGAGAGAGGCGATCAGGGTCCCGGCCGCGTAGGCGGCGGCGAGGATGCCGGCCTGCGCCTCGCTCAGCCCGAACTCCGCCGCATAGTCGGGGAGCAGCGGAGCGATCGCCGCGTAGAAGGCGACGTCGAAGAAGACCAGCGTTGAGGCGAGGATCAGCAGGCGGCGCATCGCCCCATCCAACCACCCCGGGCACGCGGATCCGTACGCCATCCTGTCCAAGCTTTTCCCTCTAGCATCGACAAACGTCTGTGCCCGGAGGGGTGGCAGAGCGGTTGAATGCGGCGGCCTTGAAAGCCGTTAGCCCTCGTCAGGGGGCTCGTGGGTTCGAATCCCACCCCCTCCGCTCCACCATGCCGAATCCGGCTCGCAGAGCGGTTGTTCAGAGGCGAGCGAGCCTCAGCCGGAGTCCGCGACTCTGCAGCTGCGAGGAATCACGTCCTCTCTGAACCCCCCCTCGAACACAAAGCTGTATTTCAGGCGCACTCTCAGCAGGGGAAACGTCGCGCTGGGGAACCGGCGGGGCGCCGGACATCTGGCGCTTACGAAGCTTTTCGGGCCGCCCCTGCGGCGAGTGAGGCGGTGAAGGGAAATCCTGAACTC
Source organism: Solirubrobacterales bacterium (assembly GCA_036374255.1). Classification (GTDB taxonomy): domain Bacteria; phylum Actinomycetota; class Thermoleophilia; order Solirubrobacterales; family 70-9; genus VRUE01. Next base: position 7,801 of record DASUUD010000210.1, read on the forward strand.
CCGGATGCGGCTGACAGGCCTTCCGGCGTGTAGGGCGAACCGTCGGCGCAGGGGCCCGGTATGCAGACGCCGACTATGGCCCTCATCCGCTGCGAAGGGACGAGTATCTCCGTTCCGAATCGGCCCTTCCTCTTTCCAATCGTGAAGGGGATCACGTAGATCAGGGGTTGGGGCTCGCGCGTGGTGACCTGGGCAAGGATGCTCGGTCGCCCTTCGGCGACGGAGTAGAACGCCAGGAGACGTCCGTTGACGAGGACGTGAGCCCGTCCCGGCAGCGTGATCACCGAAGTGACGCCGCCGTGACCCACGAGAGACTTCGCGCAGGTTCGGCGAGCGCTCAGGATGGGCGAGTAAAGCCTGTCGAGCGGGCAGCTCGGAAGCCCGCCGGTCCGGAAGGTGACGTGGCGTGAGACTCCGAGGCTTATCCGACGCAACTCGGGCGTCCGCCCTTCGGCCGATGGCGACCTGAAGTACATCTGCAGAGTTGCCGGCGCTGGATGAGAGCGGGGCAGCTTGTGCGGAGTGAGTACGACCGCCGAGAGTGGCGGCAGCTTGCCCCCTTCCGCCACCTCGGCCGAAGCGCTGTCTGCCCAGGTCAGGCCGAACGCAAGGATCGCCCCTGCCGAGATTCCCCTGTGTCGGGCTTCCGCCAAACCGCGTTGCAGCATCTCAGGATTCGGCGCGGAAGCTGACTCCGTCGAGACCGACGAGGGTTGCGCCGAGTGGCCCCGATACCAGGCCGGAATTCGCGCCCCAATTCGCCCCGCGGATCTCCCCCGGCCCCACTCCGCTGGAGCAGAACAGGCCGCCGACGCAACCGATGGGCGGATTGAAAATCTTGCCGCCGGCGGGGCGGTATCCGGGCGGCAGGAGGAAGATCCCGTTCGACGTCCCTTCCTGGACGAGCCCCCTGAGGTGGACGACGCCCTGCCGATCCTTGTAGAAGGCGGCCGACAGCGCCGAACCCCCGGTATTCACCCAGGAATTGAGAAAGCCGGGCTCGCCGGGCGCCCCCACCACGTGCCAATCCTCCGAGGGGGCGAGCGAGTTGGCAAGGTTCGCCGTGTTCGCGGTACCCGCCGTGTCGGCGCTCTGCGCCGTGGGCACGGTGCCGAGCGTCGAGGCGTCGATCTGCGCCCCGGTCAGGCTGCCCGGCCTGACCTTGGCGCCGGTGATGGATCGGTTCCTGATCTTCGCCCTTGTTACTGCGTTCTTCCTGATCTTCTGCTTGGTCACCGCGTTCTTCTTGAGCTGCTTGGCGCCGACGCTGTTCTTGGGCAGCTGATTGACGGCGTAAGCACCGCTGCCCAGGGCGACGAAGAGTGCGAGATAGGCGATCACCGTCGCGTGGCTCGGCCGCCTTCGCTTCCTCACCTGACCCTCCTCGGGTTGTTGCCGTCACCCCGACCACCCTGGCCGAGGCTCCGGCAGTGAAGTTAGACATCGGCCGCTGTCACGTCAATGCCGGCCCGTCTCGCCCCAGGCGAGCCATCGCGTCGTCCTACGACGTGATGTAGCCGATCACACAGCCTGCGGCTAACGCCCAAAAGGCGGCGAAGCTGACAAAGGCCTCAACCGTGTCGGGTTCCGCGAACACGGTCATCCGCGCGATCAAAGCGAGCACCGCGGCGAGAAACAGGAGGCGTGGCATGGTGAGTGTCCATTTCGACCCATTTCCCGAAAGGGGTTCCCGCCTGCTCGGTGGCTGGCCGTTTATTCGACGGCGCGAGCGCCGGATTTCGGCTTGCAGAGCGAGATGCAACTCCTTGAATCCCCGGTCCCCGGCAGGAATGCACCCGCCGTGAGCGAACGTAGGGAGATGGAGCCCGAAGGGCGTCGGACGCGCTCGCGCGATCGATGGCGGCGCCGGGCCGAACAGGCGAACGAGGCCTACGGCCTGGTCCTCTTCCTGTTCCTCGTCACCTACGTGCTCGCGTCCCTGGTCTCGAGGGGTGGCTGGGGCACGCTGCTGCTGATCGCCTCGACGGTCGCCACCGCGATCGTCGCCCTGGTCAGCTCCCACAGTCGCGCAACGAGTGTGAGGAGGGGGCTGGTGGTGGCCGCCGTGGCGATCCTCGCCGCACTGGCCTCCGCCGTATTCGGCGGCCCGGCGTGGCTGTCGATCGCTTCGCTCCTCGCGGTCAGCCTCCTGGCGGTCGGCATGGGGGCCGTCCTCCAGCGCGTCGCCGTCTCGGAGACCGTCACCGCCCGCACACTTCTCGGGGCGATCAGCGTCTATGCCTCGCTCGGCCTCATCTTCAGCTGGATCTACAGGGCGATCGACCGCCTGGAAGGCGGTGGCTTCTTCGGAGAGGAAGTGACGGTGAGGGCGGGGGACTTCATCTTCTTCAGCTACACGACGCTGACGACGACCGGTTTCGGAAACCTCGTACCCGACGGGCAGGTCGGCCAGATGCTGACCGGGCTGGAGATGATGGTCGGGCAGGTCTTCCTGGTCACCCTGGTGGCTGGCCTGGTCAGCCTATGGCGCCCGGGGGGCGGGCTTCTCAACGGTCGCAGCCGGTCCTCGCGCGGCGAGGCCGAAACCAGCGGCTGAGGACCGACCGTTGGGGGATACTCGCCCAATGGCCAAGTGGGGCGTGCTCGGAGTCCTCGCCGCTGCTCAGTTCCTGATGGTGCTCGATCAGGCGGTGATGAACGTGGCGATCTCGCAGCTGGTCGACGATTTCGACACCACCGTGACCACGATCCAGATGGTGATCGCCTTTTACGCGCTGGTGATGGCCGGGCTGATGCTGACGGGTGGAAAGCTCGGCGACCTCTGGGGACGGCGGCGGGCCTTCGCGATCGGCCTCCTCATCTACGGCACAGGGTCGGGCTTGACCGCCGCCTCCTGGAGTGTCCCGTCGCTGATGTTCGGCTGGTCGATCCTCGAGGGCATCGGCGCCGCCCTGGTCCTGCCGGCACTGGTCGCCCTCGTGGCAGGCAACTACAAGGGAAGTGATCGAGCGATCGCCTACGGCGTGCTGGGCGGCGTGGCGGGCGCCGGGATCGCGGTCGGGCCGATCCTGGGCGGCTGGGTCACCACCGACTTCACCTGGCGGCTGGTATTCGTCGGCGAGGTCCTGGTAGCGATCGGCATCCTTTTCGGGACCAGGCTGATTCGCGAGCCCGCCAGGGAGGGTGAGGCTCCCGGCCTCGACTGGGTCGGCAGCGTCCTCTCCGCGACCGGCCTCGCCCTGATCGTGTTCGGCGTCCTGCAGGCGAGCAACTGGGGCTGGCTGAAGCCGCTGAGCTCGCCGATCGAGCCGTTCGGGTTCTCGCTGACGCCGTTCGTGATCGCGGCCGGCGTCCTGGTGCTCGCTGGGTTCCGCGCCTGGGAGCACCGCCATGAGGAGCGCGGCCTCATGCCGCTGCTGCATTTCCGGCTCCTCGGCATCCCGACACTGCGTGGCGGCACCGGAATGCTGCTTGCCCAGAACCTCGTCCTGATGGGGATCTTCTTCACGATCCCGCTCTTCCTGCAGATCGTCCAGGGGCTCGACGCGCTCGAAACCGGCGTGCGGATGCTTCCCGCCTCGGTCGGGCTGTTCCTCACAGCCCTGATCGGCTCGGCACTGTCGTCTCGCTTCGCGGCAAAGGCGCTGGTCCGGGTTGGGCTCGGCGTCACCCTCCTCGCCACTCTGATCCTGCTCGGGACGATCGAGCCGGAGCTCGACAACGCGGCCTTCCTCGCCGGGATGGGCGTGCTGGGGGTCGGGATGGGCCTGATCGTCTCCCAGCTCGGAAACGTCATGCAGTCGTCGGTAGGCGACCGCGACCGCAGCGAGGCCGGCGGCATCCAGAACACGGCGCAGCAGCTCGGCTCCTCCCTCGGCACGGCGCTCCTGGGCGCGATCGTGATCAGTGGGCTGATCAGCGCCTTCTCCACCAACGTCAGCGACGACCCGCGCCTCTCGGAGGAGGTGCGCCAGCAGATCCAGGTCGAGCTGAGTGCCGGTGGAAGCTTCGTCGCCTCGGAGGAAGTGCGGGAAAGCGCGACAGCCGCCGGCCTCGGCAAAGGGGAAGTCGAATCGCTGGGGGAGAACTACGAAGACGCGCAGCTGGAAGCGCTGAAGATTGCGTTCCTGTTCGCGTCCTTCCTCGTTCTTGCCTCCTTCTGGCCGACGCGGCGTCTGCCCACCCGGCGCTTCGATGAGCTCGAGTCCGAGCGCGGCCCTCCGGCGGGCGAGCCGGCCGCCGCCTGACGGCCCTCCGTCTCGGCACTAGGAAGAAATTCCGAGAGTAGGGCCGGCGGTCAGCCGGCGATCAGCGCGCCGAGCGCCGCGAGCTGGGACTCGATCCCGGCGCAGACGTTGTCGCAGAGCTCGAGCACCTGGGGGTCGGAGATCCGGTAGAGGGAGCTCGTCCCCCGCTTGCGGCGGGCGATGAACCCCTCGTCGCGGAGGGCCGCCAGGTGCTTGGAGACGTTCTGCTGGGTGGCTTCCAGAGCCTCGGCCAGCTCGCCGACCGAGGCCTCCTCGCGCACCCGCAGCTGGTCGAGGATCCGCAGCCGCGTCGGATCGGAGAGCGCGTGGAAGCGACGGGCGACCAGCTCCGCCGCCTCGGCATCCAGGGGGCTCTTCATCTTCGCGGGCATCCGTGCTACCGTACCAATCTACAACTGTTAAGTTGTTAAGCGATTCAACCGTACAGCAACGTGAAAGGAACGCTACCGATGTCGACGGTCGCCACTCCCCGCAAGGATCCTCCAGTAACCGAGGTCTCCCCCAAGGACCCCGTCGCAACCGAGGCCCCCGCAGAGCCTCGCCGTCGCTGGCCACTCGAGCGGGTCCTCTTCCTTATGGCCGGCACGATGACCGGGTTGAGCGCAATCCTGGCCGCTGTCTTCAGCCCCTGGTTCCTCCTGCTGACCGGCTTTGTCGCGATCAACCAGCTCGCCTTCGTCGCCCTCGGCAACTGCCCCAGCTCATTTCTGCTGCGCCGCTACACCGGGCTCAGGGGAGCCGGCGAGCGATGAGCGCGGAGCGAGCGAGCGGGAAGATGCGCGAGGTATTGCGGTGAGCTCGCTGGGGCCGATCGGCCGGCTTGGCCGTTTCGCGGCGCGCCAGCCCCGCCGGGTCTTCATCGCCTGGGCGATCATCGCGATCGGCCTGGGAGCGCTGGCGCCGCGAGTCGAGCATGCACTCTCCGGAGCCGGCTGGCAGGCGAACGGCTCGGAGTCGGTCGAGGTCCGCGAAGAGGTCAACCGGGCCTTCCAGGGCGGCGGCGCCTACGCCTTGCAGGTTGCCGTCCACTCGCCGCGGCTGACCACCGAAGACCCTGCCTTCCGCAGCACACTGGTCCGGGCCGAGCGGACCCTGGCCGCCGACCCCGCGGTCACCACCGTGACAGCCCCCCGGCCGGGCGTCTCGATCTCCCCCGACGGCCACACCGCTCTGATCCGCGCCGGCGCCGCCGAGGACCCGAACGAGATGGTCGCCGCCGCCGATGATCTGAAGGAGGAGCTGAGCGCCACCGCGGCGCCCGGAGTCCAGGTCAACCTGACCGGGGCCGCCGGCATGTGGTCGGACTTCAACGAAGCCAACAAAGAGGCGATGCTGAAGTCCGAGCTGATCTCCTGGCCCGTCACCTTGGCGATCCTCGTGCTTGCCTTCGGCTCCCTGGTCGCCGCCGGACTGCCGCTGATGCTGACGATCGTCGGGCTGATCGCCTCCGCCGGCGTCCTCTACCTCGGCACCGAGCTGGCGCCGATCTCGATCTGGGCGATGAACTTTGCGCTGATGTTCGCGCTGGCGCTGGGCATCGACTACGCCCTCTTCATCGTGATGCGCTTCCGCAACGCCCTCTTCGGCCAGGGCCCGCCCCCGGAGGAGGCGGTCGGGATCACGATGGACACCGCCGGCAAGGCGGTCTTCTTCTCCGGCGTCACCGTGCTGATCTCGCTCTCCGCGGTGATGCTCGTCCCCAGCCCCGCCTTCCGCTCGATGGCGCTGGGAATCATGATCTCGGTGATCTTCGTACTGGCGGCGACGCTGACGCTGCTGCCGGCAGTGCTGGCCAAGCTCGGCCCGCGCGTGGACAGACTGGCGCTGCCCTGGGCCCATTCCGGCGACCATCGCTCGCCCCGCTTCGCCCGCTGGGCGGAACGGCTGTGGCGGCGCCCGATCGCCTTCGGCGCCGCGGCGCTGGTCGTGCTGCTGGTGCTCGCCGCCCCGGTGCTCGGCCTGAAGACCGGAATGCCGTCGATCACAGTCGTGCCGAGCGACGACCCTTCGCGCCTCGGCTACAACCAGGTGGTCGATGCGTTCGGGCCGGGCGCGCCCGGTGCGCTGCAGGTGCTCTCCGAGGGTGGAGAAGCGAAACGGGTCGCCGCGGTGCTGGCCGCCGATCCCGGTGTGGCGGCGGCGCTTCCGGGGCAGACCGGCGTCGGCGGCGTGGTGCTGACCGAGGCGATCCCGACCACCGGCCCCTCGACACCCGCGCTCGGCGACACCGTGGACAGGCTCCGCGGCGAGCTGCCGACGGGCGCGCTGGTCGGTGGGCCGGCGGTCGAAAACCACGACCTCGAGGCTGCGCTGGCGGCGAAGACGCCGCTGGCGATCGGGCTGGTGCTGGGTCTTGGCTTCCTGCTCCTGCTGGTCGCCTTCCGGGCGCCCCTGGTCGCCGCGATCGGGGTGCTGACCAACCTGCTCGCGACCGGCGCGGCGTTCGGTGTGGCGACGCTGATCTTCCAGGAGGGACACCTGGCCGGCCTGCTCGGCTTCGAATCGCAGGGCTTTCTCGACGCCTGGGGGCCGATCTTCTTCTTCGCGATGATCTTCGCGATAGCGATGGACTACACGGTCTTCCTGCTCTCCTCCTCGCGCGAGCACTGGGAAGAGTCGGGCGACGCCCGCGAGGCGATGATCGGCGGGCTGGCCCATTCGGGCAGAGTTGTCCTCGCCGCCGGCGCGGTGATGGTCGCCGTCTTCTTCACCTTCGCCCTCTCCGGCCCGCTGCCGCCGAAGGAGATGGGCGTGATCCTCGGCGTCGCGGTGCTGCTCGACACCTTCCTGGTTCGGCTGCTGCTGCTGCCGGTCTTCCTCCGCCTGGCGGGCTCGGCCGCCTGGTACCTGCC
>DASUUD010000211.1:0-2830 GCA_036374255.1 Solirubrobacterales bacterium
ACTCCGCGCGGCATGTGGCCGTTGATCTCGAGCTGCAGGATCTCCTCCGCGTGGGCGGCCGCCTCCTGCGGGTTGTCGGCGAACTTCACCCCACCCGCCTTCATCCGGCCTCCGGTCAGGACCTGCGACTTGATCACCGTGGGACCACCGATCCGCTCGGCGATCTCCTTCGCCTCCTGGGCGGAGCGGACGAAGCCGTAGTCGGTCACCGGGATCCCGGCCCGCTTCACGATCTCGCGCGACTCGTACTCGAAGAATCTCATGTGGTAGGCCTCACGGCCGCGGAACCCTATCGCTCCGGCTCGGGTTAACGGCCCCTCGGATTCGGGTAAACAGGCGTTCATGAGGGGGAGCAGGAGCTGGGGAGCGCTCGTGGTCGCGGCCGTGCTCGCGCTCTCGGCTGCCGGCACGGCGGCCGCGCAGACCGCCCCCGGCGTCCCCCCGCCCGGCGCGAACGACTGGGACTGCGTCCCGTCGCCCGCGCACCCCGTGCCGGTCGTGCTCGTCCACGGCACGTTCGGCGACATGACCGTTTCCTGGAACCTGATCTCGCCGGCGCTGGCGTTCAACGGGTACTGCGTGTTCGCGCTCGATTACGGGAACCGCGGCACGGGCCGGATCGAGGACTCCGCCGCCGAGCTGGCCACGTTCGTGGAGCGCGTCCGGGCCGAAACGGGATCGGCGCGGGTGTCGCTCGTCGGACATTCCCAGGGCGGCATGATGCCCCGCCACTACATCAAGTTCCTGGGCGGGAAGGACGAGGTCGACGACCTGATCGGGCTGGTCCCGTCGAACCACGGCACGACGACTCCGCTGGCGCCCTATGCCGGCGACTTCGGGTGCGTGTCGTGCGATCAGCAGACCGCCGGATCGAGCTTCCTCAGCGACCTGAACGCCGGGGACGAGACGCCCGGCAGCATCTCGTACACACAGGTGACGACCCGCTACGACGAGGTCGTGACCCCCTACCGGTCGGCCTACCTGGAGCCGGGGCCGCGGACGACGAACGTCACGCTCCAGGACCGCTGCCCGCTCGACCTGACCGACCACCTGGGGATCGTCTACGACCCCGCTGCGCTCGGATGGGTCCTGAACGCGCTCGGCCGGCCCGGGCCGGCGGATCCCGCCTTCCGCCCTCGCTGCATCTAGGCCGGACGAAAAACTTTTAGAACGACCGTTCGTGTGGTATAAGACCGGCGTTGTGAGCGCGACGCCGGTGGAGGAGAGGCTCGACCAGGCTCTGGCCCAGGAGGCGGCCAAGCTCGACGGGCGCCGCGCCCGCGGCGAGAAGACGCGGGACGCGATTCTGGCCCACGCCGTCCAGATCGCCTCGCAGGAGGGGCTCGAGGGCCTCTCGATCGGCCGGCTCGCGACCGACCTGGGCGTCAGCAAGAGCGGGCTCTTCGCCCACTTCGGCTCCAAGGCCGAACTGCAGCTCGCCACCGTCGACGCCGCCCGCCACATCTTCATCGAGGAGGTGATCGGCGGCAGCCGCACGACCGCCGGGATCGGCGGGCTGATCGCCCTCACCGACGCCTGGCTCGACTACATGCGCTCCGACGTCTTCAGCGGCGGGTGCTTCTTCGCCGCCGCGTCGCTCGAGTTCGACGGGCGCCCCGGGCCGGTGCGGGACCGGGTCGCGTCGATGATGGGCGAGTGGCTGCTCGCGCTCGAAGCGGCGATCCAGGACGCGCAGGCGGCCGGCGAGCTGGCCGAGGACGTCGACCCCGAGCAGCTCGCGTTCGAGATCAACGCGCTCGGCCAGGGCGCGAACTGGGCGTATCAGCTCTACCGCGACGAGGCGGCGTTCGAGCGTGCGCGGGCGGCCATCGGCAGGGCGGTGTCCGAGAAGCAGCGCCTCCCGCTTCTCCCCGGCACCGACGACGGCGCTGCCCGCCGCACGCTCCGCGACCAGATCGCAAAGCTCGAGCGGGAGCTGGCGGGCCTGTTCGTCTCCGCCTACCCGCGCCGGGAGCTCGACTGGCAGGTCAGCTCACCGGGCGGGCCCCGCCTGCTGGACGTGGGCGACCTCGAGGCGCTGCGCGACGAGCTGGCCTCCCGGGTCGAGGAGGCGCGCCGCGAGCTGACCGTGCGGTCGAAGGCCGAGGAGGCCGGCCGCGGGCGGATCGAGGCCCTGGTCGCCGACCCCGGCAGCCACAAGTGGGAGCGTGTCTCGAACGAGGAGATCGGTGAGCCGGGCTGCAAGTACTACCACTCGACCCCGCGCCTGGGGATCGTCGGGATGCTGATGGGATGGTGGCGCGTGAAGATCTCGTCCGGGTGCCCATAGCTGTGCTCGCGAGGGGGGAGAGCTGATGGTCAGAGCCGCTGCCGACCGGGCGTTCCTGCCCGCGAAGAACCTGTTCGAGCAGGTCGGGGACATGATGATCCTGACCGGCAAGACGATCGTGTCGGCGATCCGCCCGCCCTACCCCTACGGGGGCGAGTTCATGAGCCAGTTCCTGTTCGCGCTGCGGCTGTGCTGGTTCCCCTTGCTGATCTCCACGGTCGCCTTCGGCTACGGCGCCCCGGGCCTGCAGGCGGCCAACTTCCTGACCCTGTTCGGCGCGCTCGACCGGCTCGGGGGCTTCTTCGTGCTGGCCTCGATCAGGGAGTTCGCTCCCTGGGTCTGCTCGATGATCGTGGCCGGCGTGGCCGGCACCGCGATCACCGCCGACCTCGGCGCGCGCAAGATCCGCGAGGAGCTCGACGCCCTGCAGGTGCTGGGTGTGGACCCGGTCAAGAACCTGGTCGTGCCCCGCTTTTTGGCGCTCATGCTGCTGACCGGCCTGCTCGACATCTACGCGCTGATCTTCGGCATCTTCGGCGG
>DASUUD010000212.1:0-22660 GCA_036374255.1 Solirubrobacterales bacterium
CGTCTGCCCGGCGGCGACGTTGGGTGCCCCGCAGACGATCGTCCGCGGGTCCGCATCGCCCGTGTCGACCGTGCACACGCTGAGCCGGTCCGCGTCCGGATGCTTCTCGCAGGTCAGAACCCTGCCCACGACGAAGCCGTCCGCGACCGGCGGGCCGACCTTCGCGACCCGCTCGACCTCCGTTCCGGTCATCGCCAGCCGCTCTGCGAGCTCCTCCGCCCCGATCCTCGGATCGCAGTGCTCGCGCAGCCATGAGTACGGCACCCTCATGAAAACTGCTCCAGCATCCGCACGTCGTTGTCGAAGAAGCGGCGAAGGTCGGGGACCCCGTGGCGCAGCATCGCGATCCGCTCGACCCCCATCCCGAAGGCGAACCCCTGCACCCGCTCGGGGTCGTAACCGTTCTCGGCGACGAACCCGAGCACGTTCGGGTCCACCATGCCGGCGCCGCCGACCTCGATCCAGCCGATCCCCTTGCAGAGCGCGCAGCGGCCGCCGCCCGGCAGGGTGCCGCTCCCCTCGCACTTGAAGCAGGAGACGTCGAACTCGACGCTCGGCTCGGTGAAGGGGAAGAAGTGCGGCCGCATCCGCGCCTCGCGTCCCTCCCCGAAGATCGCCCGCAGCATTTCTTCCAGGGTGCCCTGGAGGTCCGAAAGCGTGATCCCCTCACCGATCGCCAGCCCCTCCACCTGGTGGAACATGGGACTGTGGGTGGCGTCGGAGTCGCGCCGGTAGACCTTGCCGGGCACGATCACGAAGATCGGGGGCGGCTGCGTCTCCATCGCCCGGACCTGCACCGGCGAAGTGTGGGTGCGGAGCAGCACGTCCGGGCGCGACTGGACGTAGAAGGTGTCCTGCAACATCCGGGCTGGGTGGCCCGGCGGATGGTTGAGCGCCGTGAAGTTGTAGTAGTCGTGCTCGACCTCGGGGCCCTCGACGACCCGGTAGCCAAGGCCGATCATCACGTCTTCGATCTGACGCGTCGTGCGGGTGATCAGGTGAATGTGCCCCGCCGGGCGCGCCGGGGAGCCGGGCAGGGTGACGTCGACCCGGTCCTCTCCGAGCCGCTTCTCCAGCTCCGTAGCGTCCAGCTCCGCGGCACGGGCCTCGAGCAGCTCCTCGAGCTCGCCCCGCGCCCGGTTGGCTCCGCTGCCCACCCTGCCCCGCTCCTCCTCGGGAAGATTCGAGATGCCTCGCAGGATCGTGGTCAGCTCGGCCTTGCGGCCGAGGTAGAGGACGCGCAACCCCTCCAGCTCGGCGGTGCCGGCGGCTCCTTCAATCGCGGCCGTCGCCTCCTTCCTGATCTTCTCGATCTGCTCAAGCATCCGACGAACCCTCTCGGGTCGCGGGCGAAGATAGCCGGTAGGCGGCGATCGCAGCGGCAGCGGCGACGTTGAGCGACTCGGCGGAATCGGGCCGCAGCGGGATCGTCGTTCGCTGCTCGCAGGCCGAGAGCACCTCCTCGGGCAGCCCGCTGCGCTCCGCGCCGAGGCAGAGGGTGGCCACCGGGCCGAGCTCGTCGAGGGCGGCGCCGCCGTGGGCGATCAGGCCCGCCCGGGGAGCCGGAGTCGCCTCCACCCGCGCCCGCATCGGCGGCCGTCCGAAGACCGAGCCCATGCTCGCGCGCACCGCCTTCGGCCCGTATGGATCCGCGCAGCCCTCTCCGAGGACGACCGTCCCGTCGAGCAGCGCCTGCGCGGTGCGAACGATCGCTCCCACGTTCCCCGGGTCGGCGACCCCGTGCAGGTAGACGCACGGCGGCTCCGCGGCCTCTGCCCAGCGCTGCTCCCAGACGGCGATCGCCCGGGTCCCCGAGCCGAGCGTGGAGACCTCGGCGAGCAGCGCCGGCTCCACCTCCTCCCCGCCCAGGCCGCTGCCCGAAGCGCTGAGGAGGAGGCGCGGCTCCAGGCCGGCGGCGAGCCCCGCCTCGAGCAGGTCCTCGCCCTCCGTCACGAACAGCCCCTCGCGCTCGCGGTGCTTGCGCTCGCGCAGCTTGCGGACCAGCTTCAGCTTCTCGTTGTGGGGGCTGGTGATCATCGCTTCGGTGGTTTCGGCTTGGTCGGATCTTCTCCTGGCACAAAAAACGGGCCGCCAACTTGACGGCCCGCCCGGGGAGGTGGAGTGTCGGTTGCGGCTAGGCGGCCGCACCCTCCCGGGCGAGCTCCACGAATCGGCGAAAGGCATCGCGGTCCGTGACCGCGATCTCGGCGAGCATCTTGCGGTTGATCTCGACACCGGCCCTGTCGAGGCCGTGGACGAGCTCCGAGTAGCTCATCCCCTCGAGCCGGGCGGCTGCGTTGATGCGGGTTATCCAGAGGCGCCGGAACTCGCGCTTGCGGTTGCGGCGGTCACGGTAGGCGTACATCCCCGACCGCTGCACCTGCTCTTTGGCGAGCCGGTAGGAGGAGTGCTTGCGACCGTAGTAGCCCTTCGCTTCCTTGAGCACCTTGCGGCGCTTCTTGCGCGCGTGCACGGAGCGCTTGACCCGGCTCATTTGCCGCCCCCGAGCAGGGTCCGGACGCGCTTGCGGTCCGAGGGCGCGATCTCGACCGGCCGCGCCATCCGGCGCTTGCGCTTGGGCGACTTTTTCTCGAGGATGTGGCTCGAGTATGCGCGCCTGCCGCGCAGCTTGCCCTTGGCGGTCTTGCGGAACCGCTTCTTGGCGCCCGAGTGTGTCTTCATCTTCGGCATCGGGACGCGTATTGAATCAGACGGGCCGCGGGCCCACGCAGGTACGCTGCCGCCGCATGCGGATCGTCTACGTGGTCGGAACCAGGCCGAACTTCGTCAAGACCGCGCCGGTGATTGCCGCGCTGCGCTCTCGGCTCCCCGAGGGCCGCCACGCGATCGTCCATACCGGCCAGCACTACGACCGGATGATGTCCGAGGTCTTCTTGGAGGAGCTGAACGTCCCCGCGCCCGACTACCTGCTCGAGGTCGGCTCGGGTAGCCACGCCCAGCAGACGGCCTGGGTGATGGAGCGCCTCGAGCCGGTGCTCGAAGATGAGCAACCGGACCTGGTGATGGTCCCGGGCGACGTCAACTCGACGCTGGCGGCGGCGCTGACCGCGGCGAAGATGCAGATCCCCGTCGCCCACATAGAGTCCGGTCTGCGCAGCTTCGACCGCACGATGCCCGAGGAGATCAACCGCATCGTCGCCGACGAGTTCTCCGAGTACCTGTTCCTCCACAGCGACGAGGCGATCGAGAATCTCCGGGCCGAGGGCATCCCGGATGAGCGGATGCATTTCGTCGGCAACACGATGATCGACACGCTGGTGGCGCTCGAAGACCGCTTCCGCTCGGCCGGCGCGGCGGCGGGCCTCGACGTCGAGCCGGGCTCCTTCGTGCTCGTCACCCTCCACCGTCCCGCCCTAGTCGACGGTCCCCTGCTGGCGGAGACGATGGCGCAGCTGGTCTCCCTCGCCCACGAGATGCCGGTCGTCTTCCCTGTCCATCCCCGAACCCGGAAGATGATGGAGGAAGCCGAGCCGGACCACCTCGGGCTGCTGCTCTGCGAGCCGCTCGGCTACGTCGACTTCCTCTCGCTGCTCGCCGACGCGCGCGCCGCCCTCACAGACTCGGGCGGCATCCAGGAGGAGACGGCCTACCTCGGCGTTCCCTGCTTCACCCTGCGCGACAACACGGAGCGCCCGGTGACGATCCGCGCCGGCACAAACCGGCTGCTCGGCCTCGACCCCGCCGCGATCGCCGGCATCCCGGGCGCTCTGGCGGAACCGCAGGGTGATCACCAGGGCCCCCCGCCCCTCTGGGACGGGCACGCCGCCGAGCGGGTCGCCGACGTGCTCGCGGGCGACTAGTCCGCGGAGCTCTCGGCGTCGGCATCCCCGCCGCCGGACTTCTTCGACCTGCCGGCCTCCTTGGTCGGGGCCAGCATCATGCTCATGTTGCGCCCCTCCTGCAACGGCTCGGACTCGATCGTCGCCAGCCCGTCGAGGTCCTCGAAGAGGCGTTCGAGCAGCGCCCTGCCCCGCTCCGGGTGCGCCTGCTCGCGGCCGCGGAACATGATCGTGATCTTCACCTTGTTCTGCTGGCGAAGGAAGCGTTCGACGTGGCCCTTCTTGGTCTCGTAGTCGTGATCGGCGATCTTCGGACGCAGCTTGATCTCGCGGACGTTGACCTGCTGCTGGTGCTTGCGCGCGGCCTTCTGCTTTTGCTCCTGCTCGTACTTGTACTTGGAGTAGTCGAGAAGGCGGGTGACCGGTGGTTTGGAGTTGGGGGCCACCTCGACCAGGTCGAGGTCCGACTCCTGGGCGCGCTTCAGCGCCTCGGACGTCTCGAGGATCCCCAGCTGCTCCCCGTCCGCCCCGATCAGGCGAACCTTGGGCACGCGGATCCTCTCGTTGATCCGCGTGGTGTCGCGCTCCGGAGGGCGCCGATCGAACCTGCGCGGGACCGGCACTAGCGAGCGTTGAGGTGGAACTTCAAGAGGACGAAGGGCTGGAAGGCTGCCACGGGACGCTCAGCGGCGCGAGGTGTTCGGCGTGGCTTCGGTCAACTGCGCGCAGTATAGACACCCGTTGGCGGTCCGTCAGACGGGCTCAATCGGAACCCTCGGCGCGGACCCGCCCGGCGAACTCGGCCACCGACATCTGCCCCAGCTCGCCGTCCTGATGCGACCGGACCGCGATCGCCTCCGCCCCCTGCTCGCGGTCGCCGACCACAAGCATGAACGGGTAGCGGCCGAGCTCGGCGTCGCGGATCTTCCTGCCGACGGACTCGGAGCGCTCGTCGACGGTGACCCTGACCCCGGCGTCTCGCAGCTCGGCCGCAATTCGGCTCGCGTACTCGTTGTGGCGATCGGCGACCGGCAGGACCGCCGCCTGGACGGGCGCCAGCCAGACGGGGAAGCGGCCGGCGTAGTGCTCGATCAGGATTCCCGCGAAGCGCTCCATCGAGCCCAGCAGCGCGCGGTGGATCATCACCGGCCGGCGCTGCTCGTCGTCGGCGTCGGTGTAGGTGAGGTCGAAGCGCTCCGGCATGAAGAAGTCGACCTGGCATGTGCCGCATTGCCAGGAGCGCCCGAGCGCGTCGGTGATGTGGAAGTCGATCTTCGGCCCGTAGAAGGCGCCGTCGCCCGGGTTCAGCTGGTAGTCCCGTCCCACCGTCTCCAGCGCGGACCGCAGACCCGCCTCGGCCTGCTCCCACTGCTCGTCGCTGCCGATCGCCTTCTCGGGCTTGGTCGACAGCTCGACCCGTACGTCGTCGAAGCCGAAGCGCTCGTACAGCTCGTCGATCGCGGCGATGATCTCGGTGACCTCGTCGACGACCTGCTCGGGCGTGCAGAAGATGTGGGCGTCGTCCTGGGTGAAGGCGCGGACGCGGAGCAGGCCGTGCAGGACGCCCTCGCGCTCGGCCCGGGAGACCTGTCCGAACTCGGCGACCCGCAGGGGCAGCTCCCGGTAGGAGTGGCGCCTGGAGGCGAACACGAGGCAGGCGCCGGGGCAGTTCATCGGCCGCACCGCGAACTCACGCTCGCCGGACGAGGTGAAGTACATGTTCTCGCGGTAGTTGTCCCAGTGGCCGGAGCGGTGCCACAGCTCGACGTCCATCACGTGCGGCGTCTTGATCTCGCTGTAGCCGCGCTTGCGGAGCTGCTTCTGAACCTCCGCCTCGATCAGGCGCAGCAGGGTAGTCCCGTTGGGAAGCCAGAACGGCATGCCCGGCGCCTCCTCGCGCAGCATGAAGAGGCCGAGCTGGGGGCCGAGGCGGCGGTGGTCGCGCGCCTTCGCCTGCTCGATTCGCTCCAGGTGGGCCTCGAGGTCCTTCTTGGAGAAGAAGGCGGTGCCGTAGATGCGGGTCAGCATCTGACGCGTCTCGTCGCCGCGCCAGTAGGCGCCCGCCACCGAGTTGAGCTTGACCGCCTTGATGCGGCCGGTGGAGGGCCCGTGGGGGCCGCGGCAGAGGTCCTCGAAGGGCCCGTTGCGGTACAGCGAGACGGTCTCCACACCTTCGTCCCGGACCAGGTCTTCGATCAGCTCGACCTTGTAGCTCTCTCCCTGCTCTCCGAACAGGTCGATCGCCTCGGCCGCGGGAAGGTCGCGCCGGCTGAACTCCTCGTCGGCGTCGATGTGGGCGCGCATCGCAGCCTCGATCCGCTCCAGGTCGGCGTCGGTGATTCTGACCCCCTCGGGGAACTCGAAGTCGTAGTAGAAGCCGTCCTCGATCGGCGGTCCGATCGTCACCTTGGTCCCCGGGTAGAGCTCCTGGACCGCCTCGGCCATTACATGGGCGGCGTCGTGGCGGATCAGCTCCAGCGCCTCCGGGTCGCGGTCGGTGACGATCGCGACCTCCGCGCCGTCCGGCAGCGGCGCGCTCAGGTCGCGCAGCTCTCCGTCGACCCGGATCGCCAGCGCCGCCTTCGCCAGCCCAGGCCCGATCGCCGCGGCCGCGTCGGCGCCGCTGGCGCCGTCGGCCAGCTCCAGGGGGCTGCCGTCGGGCAGCTTGACGGTGATCTTTGTCGTTGCCTCGATGGGCCTCATGCTACGCGGGCGCCCCAACCTGGCGCCGCCCAGCGCCGCGTTTCGGCGTCAGTCGCCTTGGCCCCCCTGGCGGGCCTGGCGAACGGCGATCAGGGGACAGGGGCTCGGGCCCGGGACGGGCCGCGGGCGCTCCCAGAGCAGGTACGGGCCGGCGCGCCGACGCAGGCGCAGGCCCGAGAAGGGTGCAGCCGTCCTTCTCTCCCAGGTGACGACGAAGCGGACGCCGGGCGGCGGCGCCGCGCGCACCTCCGCCTCATTCTCTATGCAGACGCGGCCGCCGCGCAGCTCCCAGGCGATGTAACGGGCGCCGTGTTCCTCCTCGAGCAGCTCGCTCGGGGCAATGACGAGGGTTGAGGAGTCAGCCAGCAGCGGTCGCGATTCGGTCAGCTCAGGTGAATAGGAGGATGGCCCGACGGGTGCGTTGGCGAAGGCGAGGAGCGAACAGCCGCCCGCCAGCACCAGGTAGGCGACCAGCGCGCCGGGGGGAAGCCGGCCGGCCCCCAGGTCGCCTTGTTCGGGAATACGCCGAGCTTGGCGCCCCACCAGCGGCGCGAGGACGGCCAGGATCAGCACCGGTGCCGCCATGCAGAGGGCCTTTGCCGCCGTGTAGGGCGTCCCCCCCACCCGCGCGGCCAGATATACGCCGGCGAGCGTGAGGACGCCGGCGAGGATCGCTGTCTCCCGGCGCCGGGCGCAACGAATCAGGCCGTATAGGAGCAGCGCCGCCGCGAAGGCCGCGCCGAGGTAGTAGGCGAAGGCGGGCGCGGCGCCGTCCCCCGCTGCGACACGGAAGTCTCCCGAGAACCAGATCCCGAGCGCGGTGAACGGCGAGACCTGGCCGAACAGGTTGCCGAGACCCGGACCGCTCGGGTCGAAGGTCTCGAAGCGCTGGAAGTCGATCATGCGGCCCAGCTCGGGGAGGGTGCCGGCCAGGAGGACGACGGAAGCCAGGAGCATCGGCCTCGAGGCTGCGGTTGCGGATCCTGCGCGCTTGCCCCAGGCGAGCTCGACGGTCACCCAGGCGGCCGTGATTCCCGCCAGCCAGATAAGTCCCGGAAAGCTGTAGACGTAGACCGAGCCGATCGCGATTAGAGCCGCGGGGACGAAGCGCAGCGGGAGGTCGCGCCAGGCGGGGTTCTGCGATGCCTCGCGCAGGGCGAGGATGAAGGCGAGGACGAAGAGGGCCTGAATCGTCTCCTTGAAGGCCCCCTGGGCGAAGAAGGATGCGATCAGGTAGGGAAGGCCGACGAGGAGGGCCACCGCCGTGCGGCGGAGGGGCGGCTGGCCGGCGACTGCCGTGAGCGCGGTCAGGGGAGCGAGAACCGCCACCGCGACAGTCAGGCCGCTGAAGCCTTGGACCAGTCCGATCCCGAGCCCCTTCTCGAGCGCGACGACGACCGCGTGCGGGCCAAGCGGGTATCCCTCGACAAGCAGTTGGGAACGGGCCCCGTCGAGGAGGCGATCCGTCGCCAGCAGGTGCTGGGACATGTCCGGGTTGAAGCCGGTGCCGAGGATCCCGAAATGCCCCTCAACGATGAATGGCAACGACGCGACGAGCAGGGCGACGAGCGCCACGGGGAGCGCCTCACGCGCGGCATCCCCCACCCCCTCGACCCGATGCCAAAGGAAGACGATCGCGCCGATCGCCAAGACAGCCACGGCTGCGGCTGAGATCGCACCCTCCCCCGGCAGGCGGACGGTGGCCCAACAGATCGCGCAAAGCAGCGCCAGGCCGACCGGCGGCGCGAGCCAGGACCATCGCCGCACCCCGCACAGCCCGATCGCGGCCTGGCCGACGGTCAGCGAAGCGGCGCAGGCGCCCAGGACAGCTGCATAAGTTGCGACCACAGGGCGGCGAGCCTAGCCGCCCTGTGCCGACGAGCTCCCTGACCGACAATCGGGGACCGAACCATCGGGTCAGGCTGACGGTCCGAGTCGGGTAATACTCTGAGTCACGATGGAGCGCGGACCCTACGACCGTCCCCCGGAAGGACCTGGCTACCCTGCTCGGGATCCGCGGTACGCGCCGCCGCCGGAGTATGAGCCCCCGCCCAGCCGGCGCTTCGGCGCGGCGGAGGTCGTGGCGGTTCTGGCGCTGGCCGCTGCGATCGTCGCGATCTTTCTCGCCTTGGACGCCGAGGACGAGGGCAGCAGCGACGCGCAGGTGGAGAGGCAGGTTCGCCAGGAGGTCCAGCGCGAAATTCGCCAGATTCGCTCCTCGGTCGGCCAGCAGGCGGGCAGCGCAGGCGCCAGGGCCAGGGAAGCCGAGAGCGAAGCGGAACAGACGCGCGAAGCGGTTTCGGAGCTCCGCACGGAAGTGTCCGAGCTGCGCGGACAGGTAAGCCGGCTTCAGGACCAGCAGAACCAGGTTCGCAGCAGCCTTCAGAAACAGAGCGAAGCGATCTCCGACATTCGCAGCACGCTGCGCGAATGAATCATGGGCGCTACTGGGCTCGAACCAGTGACCTCCAGCTTGTCGAGCTGGCGCTCTCCCAACTGAGCTAAGCGCCCCGGGTCCCTGAATCTAGCAGCGGTTGAACGGGGGTTGGACCTCGGTCGGGCCAGGGCTCCGGCCGGGCGATCCCGCCCCCTCCAGACCAAGTTCCCCTGCAAACGGCGATGCAATTGATGCAACTTTTCGGTGGACGAGGTGTTTATCTCCCTATAGTCGCCCTGCGCGACACCGACTTAGGACTTGAGGACCGACGAGCCAGCTGACTTGATCTATCTGGTGGTACGTCCTTCGGAACCAAAGGGCCCCTCCGCGGGGCCCTTTTCCGTTCCCGGGTCAGTCCGCTGAGTCGCTGGGAACGAGCATGACCGAGCAGTCCGCCTGATGCGCGACCCGCTCGCTGACGCTGCCCAGTGATCTGATCCCGCTCAGACCCCGCCGCCCGCAGATGATCAGCGAGCTGCCCTTCTCCTTGGACAGCTCGACGATGTGGTCCGTCGCGCTGCCCTTCGGCTGGGCGACGACGGGCTTGCCGCCTGCGATCTTCTCGATTTCCTCCACCTGGGCCGTGATCACCTCCGCGGCATCCGGGTGCTTGCCGTCCTCGACGTGCACGAGCTCCAGGTTCGCGTCGAAGTCGGCGGCGAGCCGGGCGGCGACTCGCGCGGGAGGCCAGGAGTCGTCCGCCCCGTCGCTGGTGAACAGGATGTCGCTTGGAAAACCGGCCGCTCCGGGGGGCTCGCGCGCGATCAGCAGCGGCACCTCCGTGCCGTGGGCCGTTTTGGTCGCCGTGCTTCCCATCATGATCCCCACGGCCCGCGACCTGCCGTGTGTCCCGATCACCAGCAGGTCGTGATTCTTGCCCTCGCGGAGGAGCACTTCCACCGCATAGCGACTGCTCGGCATTTCGGTCGTCGCCGTGACGCCGGCCTCATCCGCCATGGTGGTGGCCTCCTTCAACGCCTCCTGCAGCTTCTCCTTCGTGAAGTCGGGGCCCAGTTCCCAGCTGGTGTAGACGGCGACGAAGTGTACTTTTCCGCCGGGTTTCGCGACGGCGATTGCCTGCCGCGCCGCCTCGGTGCTGCTCGGGTTGCCTTCGACTCCGCAGAGAATGCTCTTGAACGGCACAGCCATCTTTCCTCCGATCGACCTGTGCCTAGACCCTATTCAAGATGTCGGCGACTCGCCTTCGCTTATCTCGCCCCTAAGATGCCGGTCACCCCGCGTCCGCAGAGGTAGGCCCCCGGGGAGCGCGTCGAAGGGCTGCCGCTTCGGGCAAGCTGCTGATCGGGAAGAAGTCCTACCGCCTCAAGCCGCTCACGCGGTCGCTGCAAGCGGGGACGGGCAGGGTGTTCTCGCTCAAGCCCGTGAAGTCCAAGCAGCGCAGAAGATCGTCGCCGCCCTGAAGAAGAAGGGGAAGAAGCGCCCCAAGGTCAAGGCCAGGCTGACGGGCAAGATCGTCGACCAGATCGGCAACCGCGTTGCCCGCAACGTCACCATCCACCTGCTGCCGGCAAAGCGCAAGCGCCGCGAGCCTCAGCGGCGAGGCGACCTAGACTCCCCCCGATGGCATTCGTCCCCCCCGCCCGCCACCTGTTGCGCGCCAAGGATCTCGCTGATGCCCGCTATGCCGAGCCGATCGGCGTTGACGACATGGCTGCCGCGGCCGGCCTCTCGCGCGCGCACTTCAGCCGCGAGTTCAGGCGGGCATTCGGGGAGTCGCCGCGCTCCTACCTGCTCACCCGACGCCTCGAGCGCGCCGCGGCGCTGCTCCGAAACACGGACCACTCCGTCGCCGAGATCTGCCTCTCGGTCGGCCTGAGCGGCATCGGGTCCTTCACCAGCAGTTTCAAGCGCAACTTCGGAATGACCCCGACCGAGTACCGGGCAGCCCATCCGCCGGCCTCTGCGCATGCCGTCGTCCCGGCATGCATCGTGCGGTTCTACGGCCGCCCCAAACGCCGCACGTTTCGAGAAGACAGCAAGAAGGTCCCCGCCTAGCATCGCCCCGCCAACCGCAAACTGGAGGAACTTTCCGATGATCAAGATTGCAAACGCACACCTGTGGGTCCACGACCAGGACGAGGCGCTCGCCTTCTACACCGAGAAGTTGGGCTTCGAGGTTCGCACCGACGCGACGCTTCCCGAGCTGGGCGACTTCCGCTGGCTCACCGTCGGACCCCCGTCCCAGGAGGAGGTCTCGATCGTCCTGATGGCGATACCGGCCGAGCCGGTGATGGACGCCGAGACCGCGGAGCAGGTCAGGCAGCTAATGGCCAAGGGTTTCGCCGGAACCGTCTTTCTGACCACGGACGACTGCCAGGCCAGCTACGACGAGCTGCGGGACCGGGGCGTCGAGTTCACGGAGGCGCCCGAAGAGAGGCCCTACGGGATCGACTCGGGCTTTCGGGACCCCTCCGGCAACAGCATCCGCCTCACCGAGGTGAAGCTGCCCGCTGGGGTCTGAGGGCGGGCCGGAGGCCGCAGGCCGCCGTGGAGATGGAGCTGCGCGAGGTGGGCAGGGTCGAGTCCGAGCTGCTCGACCCCGCCTCCGCGCCCAAGCAGGGCGACGAGGGCGCGCCGAGTGCCTGGCTCGCGTTCGACCCCGACGTGGCGGAATGCCTGGATGGAATCGAGGTGGGGGATTGGCTCGAGCTGCTGACCTGGCTCGACCGCGCCGACCGGGACGTGCAGAGGGTGCACCCGCGCGGCGACCCGCGCCGCGAGCCCCAGGGGGTCTTCGCCACCCGGTCGCCCGACCGGCCAAACCCGATCGGCCTTCACCGCGTTCGGGTCCTGGCCGTTGACGGACTGCGGCTAAAGGTGTCCGACCTCGAGGCGATCGACGGCACCCCCATCGTCGACATCAAGCCGGTTCTCGGCCCGGCCCGCTGAGCAGGGAAGACCGCAGAGGCGCCTACCGGAATCGAACCGGTGTAAACGGCTTTGCAGGCCGCTGCGTAGCCACTCCGCCAAGGCGCCAGGTCGATCGAAGCCTAGCGCGGTTGCAACCGCTGCCTGAGGCATAAACAGCGGTGCCATGAAGAGGGAAGCCGTGCGGATCGGCACGGGTCCGCCGGACCGGCAACTCAAGCGAAATTCAACGAGCCAGCCCGGCGACCACCCGTCGGCGGGAGGGGCGCCCGCGGGCGCCCCTCTCCTACGTCAGCCGTTGTTGTTGACGTTGCACCCGTGCGCGGCCAGGGTCGCATCCTGGCTGAACGCTTTCGCTCCGCCGGCGTAATTCGTGTGGAACGCTGTCCCGGTTTTCTTGCCACCCGAGACGAGCTGTCCGAAGCTCATGCCACAGGCGGACTTGATCTTCTTGCCCGGAGCGTCGGCGTTATGGCCCAGGGCGTTGGCGGGAGCGATCGCCATCACAGCGGCTGCCGCCGCGGCTGCGACGATCCTCTTCGCGTGCTTCACCTTCCACCTCCTCGTCCTAGCCAACAGGGTTCCTGCGCGAGATACCCGCGCCCCATCGCACGAAACGCGCGTCGGCGGTCCCGTTCAGGGCTGGGGGCTTGACAAACGGCGCTCCATATCATCGTCGCCTCATAGGCGCTGCAGGCGGTGACGAAAGTGGCGGCCGCGAGCAACACGGCGGACCAAAGCTCGATCCGCTCGCGGATCGGGAATCTGGGCGCTCTCTGCCCGGGATCGTCGCTCATGCCGAGTTCTAGGGGCGGAAAGCTAGAGCTCCGACGCCCACCCGGCGATCGCGCTGCCGATCTCCTTGGGGCTGTCCTCCTGCACGAAGTGGAGGCCGGCGACGGTCACCTCCGTCTGGTTCGGCCATTCCCGGCAGGTCTCCCGCTGCGCCCCCACCAGGATCGAGCCCGGATCGGCATTGATGAAGAGCTTCGGCACCGGGCTCGCTGCAAGCCAGTCGAAGTACTCGGCGACGATCGCCACAACCTCGGCGGGCTGGCCTTCGATCGGAATCTGGCGCGGCCAGGTCAGGGTCGGGCGCCGGCCCTCGCCGGGCTCCGCGAACGGCCGCCGGTACTCGTCCATCTCCTCCTTGGACAACTCGCGCAGCACGGCCGAAGGCAGGATGCCCTCGACGAAGAGGTTCTTCTCCAAGATGCCCTTCTCTCCATCAGCCGAGCGCAGGCGCTGGAAGGTCGCCTGTCCCTCCTCGGGCCACTCGTCCCAGCGCAACGGGCGCACGATCGCCTCCATGTAGGCGATGCCGGCCACGCGCTCGGGGTTGCGCCGCGCCCAGTCAAAACCGAGCGCCGAGCCCCAGTCGTGGACGACGAGAACGATCGAGTCGCCGAGGTCGAGTGCCTCGAGGAGGGCATCGAGGTAGCGGCGGTGCTCCACGAACGTGTAGCGCTCGGGGCCGGAGTCGGGCAACTTGGCCGAGTCCCCCATGCCGATCAGGTCGGGGGCGACGCAGCGCCCGAGTGGAGTGAGGTGGGGAATCACGCCGCGCCACAGATACGACGAGGTCGGGTTGCCGTGGAGGAGGAGGAAGGTGAGCGGGCCGGCTCCGGCATCGACGTAGGCCATCGTCGAGCCGAGCACCTCAACCCGACGTTTGTCCATTACCGCTCCAGTCGCCATGGCTGCCCGAGACCCTAGCTATCGCGCCAGCGCTCATGCCTTGAGCGTGAGGACGATCCGTCTACTGCCCCAGCTGCTCGCAGGAAGAAGCGCGAGGGCCTCAGCGCCCCGGGCGTCGGCTCCGCGCCTGCTTCAGGAGCACGGTGCGATGCCTCACGCCGCTGCCTGCGAGGCTCACCGTGAGGCGGTGGCCACGTGCGCTGCGCAGCAGCGCCCTGCCGCGGCGGTTGAGCTTGACGCGGATCACCCTGACCCTGCCTGCGGCAATACCGAATCTCGCCTTCCCGATCAGAACGCGTCTTGTGCGCCGCACCACCCGGCGGCGGCCGTTTCGTCTGACGACGCGCCTCACTCGGACGCGGGCGATCAGCCTGGCCACGCCACGACAGTGCCCGGGACCCCGGCAGCGCAGTCGGAGCAGGGCCCTGCCGCGCTTCACGAGCGCGACGCGCGCCGCAAGCGCAGTCCCCCGTCGCGTAGGGGGAGCGGGGGCGATCGCGATCGCTCCGGCTTCGGCCGTCGCGTTACCGAATACGTCCGTGCTGTTCGCCCTCACTAAATAGCTGCCGGCGCTGCCGAAGGCGTGGCTGACCGCCTCCCCGGTTGCAGCGGCACCGTCTCCGAAACTCCAGGTGGTCTCACCGAGCGGCGACCATAGGTCGAACCGTGAGACCGAGAAGAGGACCGGCCGCCCGACGATCCCGGTGCTCGGGATCGCGATGTCGCGCAGCTGCGGCCCAGTCGCGTCGAAGAGCGCCGCCTGGACGTTGAAGTTGCTCCCGTTGAAGATGGTCCAGACCGCAGTCGCATTGCCCTGATTGTCTACGGCGACCCGGGGAGCCCCCGACACGCTGCCGCCCCCGGAGACGTCGACCGGTTCCGACCAGCCACCCCCCGCGGGCCGTACCGAGCTTTGCAAGACATCGTCGCCCGCGCTGGAGCGATCCCACATCGCGATCGCGTTGCCCTGTGGATCGGCCGCCACCTGCGGAAAAGAGGCATTCTGGGCGAGGTCGACCGGTTCGGACCACACCCCACCCGCGGGCCGTTCGGAGCTTTGGATGATCTCGATGCTGCCGTCGTCAATTCGCCAAACCGCGGTCGCGTTGCCCTGGGGGTCGGCGGCGACCTGGGGCATGAACGCGTTGTGGCTTTCGTCGGAGACGTCGAGCGGTTCCGACCAGGCGCCCCCCGCGGGCCGTTCGGAGCTTTGGATGATCAGGATGCTGCCGTTTGACCGGTACCAGACGGCCGTCGCCCTGCCGCGACGGCGGTGATGGTGGTGAAGATGATCTCTGGGTTCCTTCCTCCTCTTACAGGAGAAATCGATCGTGTGCATACCGACCTCCACGACAGCCGCGAAGCAGAAGCTCAGCGTCGCGCCCGCTACGGCCGCCCTTCCACTGTCGGCTCCCCACCAGCGTCGTCCTCAGGGACCACCGCCAGCCACCGGCGCGTCTGGTGCGGACTCTGACTTTCGAAACGGCGTCGGCGAGACCCCGAAGAAGTCACGGAATGCACTAGAGAACCGGCTTCGGCTCGCGTACCCGACTCGCCGGGCGACGACGTCGATCGGGAGCTCCGTGCTCCTAAGCAGCTTCGCGCCTCGGCGCAGCCGGACGTCACGAACGAAGCGCATCGGACTCCGCCCGACTCGCTGGGTGAACTCGTTCGCGAAGGTCGACCGGCTCATGTATGTCCGAGCTGCCAGCGAGTCCACGGTATGCGACTGCCCCGGTGCGTCCAGCACCGCTGCTATCGCGGGGGCCAGCCGGGGATCGGCGAGCGCTGAGAGCCAGGGGAGCTGGCCGTGGACGCTGGTCGCCAGGCGCCTGAAGACGAGGACGTGGCATTGTGTCATCAGCGAGGCGACCATCGCCGCGCTACCAGTCGACGGCGCCCGCTCCTCCTCGAGTAGATGCATGAAGATCGATCGCATCCACTCCGACTCGGAGAAGTCGAGGATGATCGACTCGCGCAAGAGATCGAAGAGGCCGACAGCGCCGCCGTAGATCGCCTGGACGCGGCCGCAGGCAACGCGCAGCTCTCGATCGCCATCGGGCCCTGCGGTCAGTACCGGCACTCCGTGCTCAGCCGACGGTGTCGGCTGTGCGGGGGCTACCCTGCTTCTACGTCCGCTCTCGATCGAGTGTGGCACGCGTGCCGGCACGATCGCGAGCGTGTAGGGGCTGATCGCACGAACGACCTGGTGACCGAGCCTCAAGCGACCGTCACCTTGAAGCACGAAGTGAAAGGTCACCCACTCCGCGCCGTCCAGCTGCAGCCGCCAGCCGCTGGAAATCTCGCATACCGCAAATGGCTCCACTGTGATCGCAAGCCCTTCGAGCAGGCGCTCGATCAGAGGCTCGGAAGCGGGAACCACGTCCGGAGCGGGATCACGATGGGGCGCACGAATCGAGTCCATGCGGGGCCGAATCATCGCATCGCTGGACGATGGGGCACCGCTTGCGGATCATCGGGACCCCGGGCAGTGCGATCTTCGTCGTCTCGGCATCGGCTGAGCAAGACGAGCAAGGAGGAGCGTAATGGAGATCACACCGGGCGACACGGCTCTGGTCATCACCGACCCTCAGAACGACTTCTTAAGCCCCGAGGGAGTGACCTGGGAGCTGGTCGGCAAGAGCGTCGAGGAGAACAAGACAGTCGAGCACATCGAGCAGCTGCTGGGGGCGGCGAAGGACGGCGGCTACGACGTGTTCGTCTCACCGCATTACTACTACCCGACCGACGAGGGCTGGAAGTTCGGCGGCACGGTCGAGCAGATGATGCACGACATCAACATGTTCCACCGCGAGGGCGCCCTCGACCTGGAGGGCTTCGAGGGCTCTGGCGCCGACTTCCTCGAGCGGTTGAAGCCCTACCTTGAGGACGGCAAGACCGTGATCGTGAGCCCGCACAAGGTCTACGGGCCAGAGTCGAACGACCTCGCGCTTCAGCTCCGCAAGCGGGGCGTGAGCAAGGTGGTGCTGTGCGGGATGTCCGCGAACCTGTGCGTGGAGGCGCACCTGCGCGAGCTCGTGGAGGACGGCTTCGAGGTGGCCGTGGTCAAGGACGCCACGGCGGCCGCCAACCATCCCGAGCTCGGCGACGGCTATCCGTCCGCGGTGACCAACTTCGGCTTCATCGCGAACGACGTCGTGACGACCGAGGAGGCCGTGGAGGCGATGTAGCAGTCGCATCCGTGCCGAGGTCACTCCATCCCTGCGAAGCAGTTGATGGGATTCGAACCCACGAGCTTCATCGGACGCCGCCCGCGGCTCGGCTTGCCGAGCTGGAACAAAGTTCTGAGAACTACAGCTGGTCGCCAATCACAAGCCGAGCTTGTCTTGGGCCAAGGAGGTCGCATCGAATACTTCGCTCGGCTCGGGCACGTCGATCTGGGGTCGATGCCAAAGTCGAAGAAAACCATTCGCATGTCCATGGTCGTGGACCCCTGACCTCCCTCCGGCGGAAGCGATCGGAGCAACCTTATGCGCCGCACCAGCCCCTCGGCGTCGATCCATGCCTCGACCTGCATGGGAGTGCCCTCCTCCTCGGTAAGCGAGGCGAGATCCTCCGCGCCTTGATTCCGCATCAGCTCGGCCTGCTCGGATACGTCGACGGTGCCGCGGTAACGCGTCGTCGGCACGCCGCGCACTCTCTCCTTTCCAAGCTTTTGCACGTCGCCGGTTGCCGCTTCCAGGAGTTCCAGCTGCGCCTTCGCGTCGCCATTGGCCGGAAGCGGCGTATCCAGCTCTTGCCCGAGCGCGAGATCGAGCCCCATCCACTCATGCCCGTCCGGTAGGGAGCCGAACATGCTCGAGCGCATGTAAATGAAGGTTCCGTCGCCGACGACCTCCATCTCCACCGAGCCTTCCGACTCGCGGCGCGGAACTCTCATGACCATCTGGCTGCGACCCGTCTCGGCGTTGAAGACGATCTGGCCGGTGATCGTGAACGACTTCGACCCCGCCGGAGAACTACCGCCTTCATCGTGCTGCGCCCACCCGATTCGCGCTGCGTTCTCTCAGCCGCTTCGGCGATCGTGTTCAGCGGGCCGTCGCCGTCGCCCCCCTTCTGCCAGGCGAACATGGCGAAAGCGACGATCAGAGTCGACAGCCCGCCGACGGCCCGCCAGAGGCGCCGCCGCGTCGACGGCTGACCCGTGGGCGAGCCCGATGTCACCATGCCTTGCGGAGTGCCCTCAAAGATATCGGTCAGTCCCCGGGGGTCGCCGAGGCTGCAGCTCCTCGGTTCCCAATATGGTCGAACTCCCATGCGCGTTTACCAGCCACATAGGTCTCCTTGGGAGAACCTCGCGAAAGCGACCCAGTCCGCCGCAAGAGCGCTGATCAAGGTCGGCCCGAAGGTCAGCAGGGCGAGGCCGGGCCCGAAGGACGCGGTCGCCGAGACATGATCGCGGTCGCCACGCTGATCATCATCATCCTGCTCTCGCTGCTGATCACGCGCGTGGCGACGATGATGCTCACGCTGACCGGGCTCTCGAAGGAAAGCGCCCGATTCCAGGCGCGCTCGGCGCTTTCGGGGGTCGGCTTCACGACCGCCGAGGCGGAGGCGGTCGTCAACCACCCGGTTCGCCGACGGATCGTGATGACCCTGATGCTGCTCGGCAGCGCCGGCGTCATCACGGTCATCGGCGCGCTCTTCCTCTCCTTCGCCAATGCGGACCTCAAGGAGCGGGAGCTGCGCCTGCTGGTCCTGATCGTGGCGCTCGGCCTCCTCGTCCTGCTAAGCCGCAGCTCCTGGGTGGACCGCCGCCTCTCGGCCCTGATCGGGCGCGGCCTCAACCGCTGGACCGATCTCGAGGTCCGCGACTACGCGGCGCTGCTGCGCTTGGCGGATCGGTTCGCCGTGATGGAGCTGGCGGTCGGCGAGGGCGACTGGCTGGCAGGAAAGAGCCTCGAGCAGCTCGAACTGCGCAAGGAGGGCGTGGTCGTGCTCGGCATCTCGCGCGCCGCCGGCCGCTACGTCGGCGTGCCGAGCTTCGACACGCGGATCGAGGCCGGGGACGTGGCGATCTGCTACGGGCACTCCGACCGCCTCTGCGAGCTCGACGGGCGCCCGGCCGGGCCGCAGGGCGACCGCGCCCACGCCGCAGCTGTCGTCGAGCGCAAGCGCCTCGCCTCCTGACGTTCGCAGCGAGGCAGCTTCCAAGTCTCTCCGAGGAGTGGGCCTCAGGTATCAGCGCAGTTCGCTGAGCGACGCGACCTCAAGGTCGAACGGCTCGTCGGCGGAGCGCCGGCGCCGATACGGCGAGACCGTCACGCGGTGAACCTCGCCGCAGACGCACGGAACTTCGATCGGTCGCGTGTCAGCGCCCGGGTCGGTTTCGACCTTGAGGCGCCGGAGCTTGCCGGCAGGCTTGCAGCCGAACGAGATCACCCAGCCGTAGTCGTTGGCTTCAACGCGTTCTTTGGAGCGGCGGGGCTGCGACATCCATCTATCCTCTCCTGTGGCGAGCCGAACTGTCGCCCGACCCGATGGATCTTTGGGGGGGCTTCTATCGGGAACAAGCGGGCACGAGAACCCCCGTTGTGCCCCGTTGGCCGCGCGAGCGATCCCGCCGGCCCACGAGAAAACCCCGCCGTAGCGGGGCTTTCCTGCGAAGCGGCTGAAGGGATTCGAACCCTCGACCTTCTGCATGGCAAGCAGACGCTCTAGCCAACTGAGCTACAGCCGCGCGGAGGCGGATTCTAGCTGGGCCCGATGCGCTCAGCCGCCCGTCGGGCCGAAGGGCACGAAGAGCACGTTGAGGTCGGCCCCTTCGAATTTCACGTTCGTTCCTACCGACCCGGCGGAAAAGTCGATCACGTGGGGGCCCGCGTCGACTTGGGCGACCGTATTCGTCCCGCAGTCCTCCTCGTTGTTGCCTTCTTTGGTCACCCTGATGGATCGGTGCGCGCTTGCGATGGGCACCCCGTCGACTTCGATATCGCAGTCGAAGCCGTCGGTGTCGACGTCGTTGCGCGAGTCGACCGAGGCGACGATCAGCAGGTAGCCGTCCCCCGGCGCCGTGATCGAGGTGGAGACGATGTCGCCGTCCCCCTCAGCCGCATTGGTTGTGCTCGCGCCGGCCGCGCGAACGAGTGAGTCGGCATCGAGGCCGTCGAGCTGATCGGCGTTGCCGGCATTGAGCGCATTTGCCGCGCTCGCAGCGATGGTGGCACTCTGAGCGGTGGTGGAGCTCGTAGCCGTGTTCGCGCGGTCGGCATGAGCAACCGATAGGCCTCCCTCCCGCCTGTCGATCTGCCGGTTGGCGACCCTGGAGGCCACCCGCGCGGCGACCCTCTGGGTGATCTTCCTGACCTGCTTCTTGGAGAGGCTGATCGAAGCTCCCTGGTCGCCGGCGATCGCCGTCCCGGTGAGCGCCACGATCAGGGCCAGCGTCGCCACCAGGATCCCTGGAGATCGCGTCTCTCGCGTGATTCGGTCCATTTAGGTCCTCTCCCTGTTTGCGCAGGCAGCCCATCCGCCTCGCTTTGGCACTGGACCGTACGGCAGGCGCCACGCTTGTCAACCTCAGCGGCGGGTGGCGGCGCCCGTGACGAGGTAGAGGATCCCTCCCACCAACCAGCCTCCGATCGGCCCTGCCGCCGGGGTGGCGAGAAGCCCGATCGGGGTGCCTGCGGCCAGCATGAGGACGATCCAGCCGGCGCAGCCGATCAGGGTCCAGCGCAGCCACGGGAATCCTCTCTTCGGTGCGTCGCTCCCCATCCTCCAAGGGTAGGGACCGGGTGGGCCGGCCTACAGGCCGGCGACCGCCTCCTCGATCGGAGTCTCTCCCCTCAGCAGCTCGAAGGTCTTGCCGATCGTGTTGTCGGCGTTGAGGACCGCCGCCAGGGTCGCGGCGACGTCGGCGCGGCTCACCTCGCCGCGGCCAAGCTCCGCTCCGACCCGGATCAGGCCGGTCGGCGGCTGGTCCGTGAGCCTGCCGGGCCGCACGATCGTGAAGTCGAGGCCGCTCTCGGCCAGGGCGCGGTCCGCCTCCGCCTTCGCCCTCAGGTATTCGCCGAAGTCGCCGCCGCCCTCGGCCGGCGGGTTTGCGGCGCCCATGGCGCTCACCATCACGTAGCGCCGGCTGCCCTCTGCCCGCGCGGCCTCGATCAGCTTCAGGGCCCCGCCGAGGTCCATCGTACGCTTGCGCTCGGGGCCGCTGCCGGGACCGGCCCCGGCCGCGAACACCAGCCCGTCGCAGCCCCTGACTGCGTCCGCAACGTCGTCGTCGGACTCCAGGTCGCAGAGGACGGGCTCAACACCCGCGGCTCGCAGGTCCTCGGCCTGGTCGAGATTGCGAATCAGGCCCCGGACCGAGTTCCCGCGCTCGCTGAGAAGCCTGCCGAGCTGCAGCCCGACCTTGCCGTGTCCGCCTGCGATCGCTAGATTCACGCCTACTGATTATTAGGTAGTGACACCCGGAGGCGCCCAGATGAAACGAAGCATGATCGTCCTAATACTCGCAGCCCTTGCCCTGACCACAGCGCTGCTCTCACCGGCCCCCGCGCTCGGTTGGGCTCCCACCGACGAGGCGACAGTCCACCCCGGCGTCCAGGTGTTCACCGACGGCGCCCAGTGCACCGCCAACTTCGTCTTCGAAGAAGGTGCGGAGGTCTATCTGGGCCAGGCGGCCCACTGCGCCGGCACGGGCGGTACGACCGAAACCGACGGATGCACGAGTGGCTCGCTGCCGATCGGCACCGAGGTCGAAGTCACGGGAGCCGGCAATCGCGGCACGCTCGCCTACAGCTCCTGGTTGACCATGCAGGCCAGAGGAGAGGACGACCCCGACACCTGCGCCTTCAACGACCTCGCCCTGATCCGGCTCGACCCGGCCGACGTGGATCGCGTCAACCCCTCCGTGCTGGGCTTCGGCGGCCCGACCGGGGTGGGGACGGTCGGCGGCCTGAGCTCGACGGTCTACTCCTACGGGAACTCATCGCTGCGGGGTGGGGTCACGCAGCTCAGCCCCAAGCAGGGGACCTTGGTCCAGAACGAAGGCGAGGGCTGGAGCCACACGGTGGCGACGCTCACCCCCGGCATCCCGGGCGACTCCGGGAGCGCCTTCCTGAACGAATCCGGCGCCGCGATCGGTGTCCTCAGCACGCTGCAGATCCTGCCGCTGGCCGGCACCAACGGGGTCGGCGACCTGGCGCTGGAGCTGGCCTACCTGCGGGAAAGCAGCGGCTTCTCCGGGATGCGGCTGGTGCCCGGCACCGAGCCGTTCAAAGCCAACCTGGTCGGGGCGATCCTCGGCTTCTAGGCCAGCTCGGCGAGGAGGTCGCGGAGGTCGAGCGGCTCGGTCACCATCGCGACCCCCTCGCCGCCCTGCGGCCGGGGCCACTCCTCCCGCGGGCGGTCCCAGTAGAGCTCGAGTCCGTTGCCGTCGGGATCGGACAGGTAGAGCGCCTCGCTGACGCCGTGGTCGGAGGCGCCCTCGAGACCGATGCCCGCCTCGGAGAGCCTTCGCAGCGCATCGGCGAGCGCGCGGCGGCTCGGGTAGCGGATGGCGACGTGGAAAAGCCCGGTGCTCCCGGGCGGCGGCGGAGAGCCGCCCCGCGAGTGCCAGGTGTTGAGGCCGATGTGATGGTGGTACCCGCCGGCCGAGACGAACGCCGCCTGGTCGCCGAGGCGCTGCTGGAGCTCGAAGCCGAGCACGCCGCAGTAGAAGTCGAGAGCCCGGTCGAGGTCCGCCACCTTCAGGTGGACATGGCCGACGTCCACCCCCGGATCGATCGGCTCAGGCATCGAGGACCTGGTTGACGAGCCGGTCCGCCTCGGCGTTCTGCTCGCGGCGAACGTGGCTGAGGGACCAGCCGTCGAAGCCATCCAGGGCGCGCCTCACCTCGGCGTGCAGCTCGCGCAGGGTCGCGTCCTTGACCTTGTACTCGCCGTTCACCTGCCGCACGATCAGCTCCGAGTCGCCGATCAGCTCCAGCTCGCTCGCCCCCAGCGTCGCGGCGCGCTCGATACCGGCCAGCAGGGCGCGGTACTCGGCGATGTTGTTGGTGGCGGTCCCGATCCGCTCGCCGTGCTCTTCCAGCACCTCTCCCCCCTCACTGCGCACCACGACGCCGATCGCCGCCGGGCCCGGGTTTCCCCGCGCGCCCCCGTCGAC
>DASUUD010000213.1:0-12398 GCA_036374255.1 Solirubrobacterales bacterium
GCGCCAGCCTCGACCTCGACCTCCTCGAGCCAGTTGGTGGCGGTGATCCTGATCTCGTCCTCGGCCGGGATCGGCTCCATGATGCGGGTTTCGTCGTCCATGTGTTCCTCCTGATCGGATGGCAACTCGACTTGGTCGGCGGGGTCCTCTGCCCCCGCCGAAGGAGCTCCTTCGCTCGGGCTCGCGGCGGGCCCGGGCATGCCGGGAGGTGTCTCCACAGACACTGCAGACTCGATGTCGCCGGCTTCGAGGCCGGTGGCGATCAGGGTCGAGTCCGCGGCGGTCCCGAGATCGGCGCCGAGCCGGCCGAGCGCCGCCTCGCGCAGGATTCCCCGCACACTCCCCTCCACCCAGTCGGCCAGCTCGGGGGTGCCGGCGGGAGGACCCCCCGTCATCAGGGACCGCTCGAGATCCAGGGCCGCCTCCATCCGCTCACGGGTGGTTTGGGGGCCCCCAGGCAGGTCCGTGATCAATGCCGCGGCGCGCACCGGCAGCGAGGCACCAACCGGGCCCTTGCCCTCCAGCACCGCGCGCAGCGCCAGCAGGTGGTCGCTCAGCCCTTCCAGCGCCGTGCGACGCCCGCAGCCGAGCTCGAAGCGATTGACGGCCCAGGCCAGGGAGCCGCCGGGGTCGGGCCGCGTCTCCAGGGCCCTGGCCAGGTCGGCAAGCTGCTCCGCCTCCTCCTCGCTCAGCGTGTAGCCGCCGGGACGGACCGCTGGGGCTCCGGTGGCGCGGCGCCGCCAGCCCCCTTCCCCCGTCGGGGCGAAGGCATAGGGCCCGAGGCCAACCCCGCCCCGCTTGAAGAGGCGCATCACGCTGATCAGCTCGCGCAGCTGCCGGAGCGCTTCCTCGGCGCTCATCTCGGAATCGCCCTGCTCGGCGACCGCCAGGAACTGCGGGTCCCAGGGGCGCCTCGCCGTACCCTCGCTGCGCACCGCCTCGGCGGGCGCCTCGATGGCGTCGGCCCGGACGATTTCCACGCCGTGCGGCAGCTTGAGACGAGGGACCCTCATCTGGAGCCCGGCGAGCGGCGCGATCAGGACCTCGGCCTCGTTGATGTCGCGGACTCCGGCTTCGAGCAGGGCGAGCGCGCTCTCGAGTCGCTCAGGGTTGAGCGAGAACTCGGTGCTTCCCTCCCAGAGGCCGGCGAGGAAGAAGATCAGCATGCGGGTCGCACGCTCCCGCGGCTGCGCCGGAACCGGCTCGCCGTGCTGATCGAGGTAGGAGGCCGCGACGTCGGCGGCCAGGACGGCGCTCCTGGCCGGCTCGAAGAAGGGCAGCGAGACGAGCTCCGCCTCGCGCTGCCGGACGTACTCGGCGGTGAGCGGGCGATAGCTGTGGAAGAGCGAGTCGGAGCCCGCCCGCTCGGCGACGTCGAAGGGGATCTGGTCGCCGCTCGCGACGAGGGTACTGAGGCGCGTGGCCGCCTCGGCCGCCAGCCGCTTCAGCGCCTCGTTGAGGACAGGGTCGCGCACGCTCCATGCTTCCCCTCCCCCGAGGGCGCTCCTGCGCCTGCACGAGGGCTTGCAGTCAGGCGCTGACCGCGGCCGGCTCGGGCTGCTCCGCGGCCTCTTCCGCGCAGCCGTCCATCAGCCAGTTGCGGCCGTAGCGGCGCATATCCTCGATCAGCGGCACCAGCGCTTCCCCTTTCTCGGTCAGCGCATACTCGACCCGCGGAGGAACCTCCGGGAAGGTCCTGCGGACCACGACGCCCTCCTCTTCGAGAGCGCGCAGGCGCAGCGACAGCGTCCTCGGGCTGATCCCCTCCAGGGAGCGCTCAAGCTCGCAGAAGCGGCTGCAACCGTCCGCCAGGTCGCGGATCACCAGTAGGGTCCATTTCCCGCAGACGATGTCGGCGGTGCGACAGACGGGGCATTGAGAGTTGCTTGCTGCACTCATCCTGATCCGAGGCGCTTGAGACGTTTGCCTCGTACAGTCGAGTGTAGCGACTATCGCTTCACTTACTGAAGCTTTGGGGAAGCAGTGGCTCAGTAACGGCCGGTGATCACCGGCTCGATCTTGATCACGTTGATCGTGTAGCGGACTTCGTTGGCCCCGTAGACGAAGGTGACGGGGAACCCCGGCTCCACCTCGATCAGCTGGCAGATGTCCTCGTTGGTGAGGCAGCGAATGTCGCCGAAAACCGATTCGACCTTGGTCGAGACGAGCATCACCGCCTTCTTCCCGTTCCCGCTCGGCCCCATGTAGGTGACGACCGGAGCCTTCTTGCCGGGGAGCGAGGTGTGTGGGAGGACCCGATCCCGGACCGTCCTCTCCTTCTTGGCGGAGCTGCGCTTGCCCGCCTTGGTCTTGCCGCCGGCCTTGGTGATGCTGACCTTGATCGCGAAGGCGAACAGTGTCAGCTTCGGCTTCTCTCCGGGCGAATAGCTCGGCGTGTCCCCGGGTGGGGAGCCACCCGGCGAGGCGTCCTCGTCGCCACCGCTTTCGATCGGAACTGTGGTTTCGGGCGATCCCGTCTCCGGGTTGAGCTCCGCGTCGTCGGTCACCGGCGCGGTGTAGTGCGGGATGAAGGGATCGTCTGGGTCGCGGTCCGATAGGCGCTTGTGATAGTCGCGCAGACCCGGCTTCGCCTGCACCACCGTGAGCTTCGATCCGTCGGCCATCACCCCACCCGGCGCAGTCGAAGCGCCGGACGGCGGGCTTGCCGCTTGCTCCGATTCCTCGCCGAGCAGGAAGGGCGTGGCCAAGATCGCGACCACGACCAGCGCCACGAGCGGCAGCAGGCGACGTTCGCGGAGGTCCCAGTAGACGTCCGCAGCAAAGGTCGGCACCTTGAGGTCGGGCATCTTCAGCTCCGGTCCCTTCGGTCGCTTCATGGCGTCGCTCCGATCGATGTCGAGGCCGGCGTAGCGGTGGCGGAAGGCGGCGACGACGGTGTCGCGCCGCCCGTCACCCCCTGGCTGGGCGGCGTGAGATAGGTGGACACCAGGAAGCTCGACTCCAACGCCGGGAACGGTTTGTCCGGGTGCTCGGTGAGGATGAAGCCGTCGACCGTGATCAGGCGGCCGTTGACGGCGACCTGCTGGGTCCTCGCGTCGACCAGGGAATCGATGCCCTTGATGAAGTCGGCGATCTCGAAGAAGTCGCCGTCGAAGGTGAGCGAGTACGGCATCACCCCGAGGCCGGCCGGGCCGATCGTCGCGCCCAGCGGCATTGTCGCCGCCGCCGCCTCAGTTGGCGAGACCGGTTTGGAGGTGGTCGAAGCTCCGGCGCCGCTGGGTTCCGCCGCTTCAAGGGTGGTCGCGGGCTCCATCGTGATGGCCTTGAACTTGGCCCCGGCGCGGTGCCCGATCTGGTTCAGCTGGACCAGCAGCGAGGCGCTGTCGTCGTCGCCGGGAACCGCCTTGCCAAGCACCACGAGCTGCCGGTAGTCGCTCGTGAACTCCTCTCGCGCGTCGAGGGCCTCTGCCACTTCGGCGCGGTGCTGTGCGAGCGAGGTCTCGACCTGTTCGACTTCCGTCCCCAACTTCTTCGCTTCGTCGCGCTTCGGCGACAGCGCCAGGATCCAGAAGGCCACGCCGAGCGCGACGATCGCGATCACGGCAATGATCGCTCGGTTTGTCGGGGTCATGCTCAGTTTCATCTCAGCCGCCTTCCGATGTTTCGCTCGAGGCGGTCTCTGCCTGCGATTCGTCTTCGGATTCGGTTTCTTCAGCAGGGGGCGGCGCTTCGGCGGTCACGCTTTCGCTGGAGCCGACCACCGGGATCGGCGCCGCGTCGAAGGCGACGACCAGTTCGAATTTCGAGATGAACTCGCGGGTGCGGCAGTCTTCGTTCCCGCCGCCCGACTCGCCGGCCACGTCACCGGCCCCGCTGTTTTCGTCGGGCAGTTCCGAGGAAGCGATCGCGACCCGGGTGACCCCGTCGATGTCCTTCAGCGCTGTGACGAACCGGGCGACAGCCTCCTGGCCGGTCGCGCAGCCGACCAGCTCCAGCGCGGGTCCGGGTGCCGATTCGCGCAGCTGCCGCGTTTCGCCGGAGCCGCCTCCCTGGCCGGAGCCTTCGAGGGAGACCTCCGGGGACGCCGTCGCCGTGAGCGAGACGAGCCACGCGTCCTCGGGGAAGACGAGCGAGAGTTCGCGCATCACCCGCTCCCAGTCGAAGCGGCTGTTGGCGAGACTGGTCACCGTCGCGACCCGCTGTTCGCGCATGTTGCGGAACTGCGTGAAGGGCGAGAGCCGTTCGGCCTTGGCCTTTGCCCGCGCGTCTTCGGCTTCGAGCCGGGCCACCTCGCTCTCGCGATCGGCGATCTCGTTGTTGGTCAGGACGAGGGCCGCCACGCCGGCCAGCACCGCGACCAGCGCGCCGACCAGGATGTAGGCGAGGGGCCCGCTGCGCAGGGGCGCGTTCGGGCCGCGGCGCTCCTCGGGCGGTATCAGGTTGACCGGGCGCATCCTCAGTCCTCCAACGCGAGGCCGTAGGGAACGGTGAGGCGCGCCGCTGCGCCCTGGTCATAAGCCGAGAGTGCGGGTGGACGGGCTACGGAGATGGGGACGGTCAGCCCCGTCTGCATCCGCTCCGGAAGGCCGGGGATCGCGCTACCGGGCCCGGAGAGAACGATTCTCCCGACCGGCACCGCCCCCTCCTGGGCCCCGTAGTAGTCGAGCGAGAGGCGCAGCTCGTCGACCAACCCGTGGACCCCCTCCTCGAGCGTGCGTCGGGCATCGGAGACCACCTGGGAGTCCCCCTCGACCTGCTCGAGCGGCCGATCGAGGCCGACGTGCATCAGCCACTGGGTCGCGTGCTCGGTGGTCAGGCCACTTGCCGCTGCGAGCCGGCCGGTGATCCCCTCGAGGCCCGTCGCCGCGACCCTGGTGAAGAGGCAGCCGCGGCCCTTGGCGACGGCGAGGTTCATCGCGTCGCCGATGTTGCAGTAGAGAATCGCGCCACCCGGCTGCACGGTTGCGGGGTCGGTCGCCTCTCCCCCCTCCGCGGGAACGGAGACGGCGCCGGCCTCCGGATCCACACCGGAGAGGGCGCGGATCATCCCGAAGGCGGAGAGGTCGACCCCGACCGGCTCAAGCCCGGCTTTGCGGAGCGGGTCGAGAACCGCCGACACCATGTCGCGGCGGGCGGCGACGACAACCACGTCAACCTGTGGCGAGGATTCCTCACCGCCGGGAGTTCCCCCGACCACCTGGTGCTCCAGGACCGCTTCTTCGAGCGGCATAGGAACGTGTTCCTGAGCCTGGAAGCGAACCGCCGCCTCCATCTCCTTGGGGTCCTCGATGACCGGAAGTCGCAGGGAACGGACGACCACCCTCTGGTTTCCGATCCCCAGGCGCACCTGCTTCGAAAGCTTGTTTTTGGCGAAGAGCTCCTTGAGGGCGTCCGCGAGAAGCTCGTTGTCCGCGACCTCGCCCTCGTTGAAGGCGCCGGGGGCGACCGGGCCGATCGCGGCACCGACGACCTCGACCGAGCCGTTCGATCGAACCTGGGCCGCGGCAACGCTGCCCGCCTCGATGTGGAGGCCGACGACGTCACCCGTCTTCTTCTTACTGGTCAGTCGAAGCACGCCCCCCCTTCATCGACAGGAGGGGCGCAGGACTTTTGTCCTGCAATTACCGATTATTAGGAGAACGTGTCCAGGTACCAGTCGATCAGCTCACCGCCGGCGAGCAAACCGACGATGCCGCCCAAGGCCAGGAAGGGCCCGAACGGAATGGCCCGCTTGCGCGCGGCAGCGCCATATCGGGCGATCATCGCCAGCCCGACCAGCGAGCCGGCCAGCAATGCGACGATCATCGCGGGGCCGATGTCGCGTCCAAGGAAAAGTCCCATCGCCGCCGCCAGCTTGACGTCGCCCAGCCCCATTCCGCGCGGGTAGGCGAGCGCCGCGAGGAACAGTGCGCCACCGGCGGCAGCGGCT
Source organism: Solirubrobacterales bacterium (assembly GCA_036374255.1). Lineage (GTDB taxonomy): Bacteria > Actinomycetota > Thermoleophilia > Solirubrobacterales > 70-9 > VRUE01. Next base: position 5,891 of record DASUUD010000213.1, read on the forward strand.
GCGATAGCCCGCTCGGGCAGGCTGCCGGGATCGGTCACGGCCGCGATCGGGACGCCAAGCGCCACGGCGGCGATCAGGATCCTGTTCGGGATAACGCGCTGCTCCAGATCCGTGAGCGTGACCGCGGCCAGCATCGTGACGAAAACGAGGCCCAGCGCGACCTCGCCGGGATCACCCCAGAGGACGAGGACCGTGGCCGCGTAGAGCACCCCGAGGGTCAGCTCCGCGAGGGGATACCTAGGCGAGATCGGCTCCCCGCAGCAGCGCGCGCGGCCGCGCAGCAGGAGCCAGGAGACGAGGGGAACGTTGTCGTAGGCCGCAATCTGCGCGCCGCAGGCTGGACAGCGCGAACGGGGGCCGATTATCGATTCCCCGCGGGGGACCCGGTGAGCGACGGCCGTGGTGAAGCTGCCCGCGATCAGCCCCCAGAGGAAGGCGAACGCGACGGGAGCAGCCAAGGCTATCCGCCTTCTATCGGCGTGGTCGTGTCGATCTCTACACGCGTCGGATAGAGCGGGTGGTCGTACATGATCGGAATCGCGTCAGCCTGAGTCTCTCCTCTTTCGACGCTGAGCGCGACGCCGAGCCGGTCTCCGGCCGGAATCGTGTAGGGAGCTTCGTTGAACTTCATCGCGAGACGCAGGGTAGCCCAAGTGTTGCGCGGCCAGAAACCGTTCCAGGTTTCTTCCTTGGGCCTGTAGACCCAGTGCGTGTTGCCATCGTCGGCGTTCTCGAGCAGCCTGTCGCTGCCGGTCGGTGGCGAGCCGGATTCTTCGCGATGGAACAGGTAGACGCAGACCAGCCCCGTGTAGAGCTCGTCGTTGAGCGTCCGACTGTAGAACTCGAGCGTCGCGTTGCCTTCCATCTTGAAATCCGCTTCCATCGGGTCGCTCACCCAACGGTGAATCCTGGCCTGGGGGTTCTGCGAGCCGGTGGGCACGTAGTTGCAGCCGGAACTGTCATCTCTACGTATCTGCACACCCTTGTCCGTGTCCGGAGTCGGCTCCAGGTAGAAGTCGTCCGAGTAGTCGTGGAGCGGCGGGTCGGTCGGGTCCTGCGGCGTGGGGTCGGGCGGACTGTCCAGCAGCAGCGCATCGGGAGCGCCGCTGGTGTCGCCGGTCCTCGGCCCGTCGGCGCAGAGGCCGAGCGTGTTGTGGAGCAGGTGATCACCGGTGATCGGCTGCCTTGAGGTCTGCCCGGAGGCCGCGCACGGCGTGTCGGAGAGGAAGAACTGCTGACCGCTGATCTCTTCTTCGGAGCCGGGGACCGGATCGTTGGCGGCGCTGTCGGTCGGGTCGATGAAATCGGACTGCACTTCGACGTACCCCCTCACGCCACTCTGATTGTCTGGAGTGTCGAGCTTCACCGCGACGATGACCTGTTTGAGATCCTGCCAGCGAGGTGAGGCCGCGTCGTCGCGCCAGACGACGTAGCGGTAGATCTCACCGGTCACGTCGCCACTGCTGAAGGGCTCGGGGCCAGGGTTGACCGTCCCTTCTTCGACCAGGCCGCCGGTCTGGAGACTGTCTCCGTTGACAACCAATGGCTGGTGTTCGGAAGGCGGTTCCCTGATCACCGCAAAGGTGCCGCCGGACACCCTGTATCCCGGATTGAGGGTATTGCTGTAGTGCGATGGAGGTTCGGTCAGCGCCAGCTGGTCATAGGTCCTCCCCCGCAGCTCCTCGAGCTCATTCTGGGCGCGGTCGAGTGCCACCTGGGTGCTCTTGGCGCGCTGTGTGTTCTTGGTCGCGGCGCTGAGCAAGCCGAATGTCGCCGCGGCCCCCATCGCGACGATCAGGGCCGTGACGACCATCTCAACGACTGTGAAACCTTCCTCGTTGCGCATCATTCTCCCCTCTCAGTGCCCGAGGATCGCGTTGCGCAGGCTGGCGCCATCGGAGATGGTGATGTCCCCCGGCCCACGCGGGTTGCGAATGCGAAGCGTTACCCCGATGTAGGTCGGTTCGCTGTTGTTGGGCGAGTAGCTGAAGATGTCCGGGCCGGCCAGACCCGAGAAGAAGACGGGCCCAAAGCCGGGAGTCTTTTCCGGTTCGACCTCGTCCCTTCTGCAGGTGGTCCCCGTGCAGCTATAGGTGACCTGGCAGAGGATCGCCGGTTCGCTGCTGGGAAGCGTTCCGGCGCTGCCGCAGGAAGGGTGACGCACATAGGTACGGAAGGAGACTTCGTCCGGAAGGGCCGTGTCGACGACCACACCGTTGCGGATCTCCCGGGTGATCCGCTCCAGCACCCAGCGCGCCGTGGAGATGTTTTCGGCCCGCTTGCTCACCTCCGGCTGGTGCCGGACGGCGCCGATCACCAGCGTGCCGACGGCGGCCATCAACACCACCCCCATCGCACTTGCGACCATCAACTCGACCAGGGTGAAGCCACCCTGTGGATCTCCGGCCACGAGCCGTGCTCGCAACCTCCGGATCACCGCCGCCCCCGAAGGCTCTTGCGCCCGGAGCGCCCAACCACCTTGAAGCCGCGCTTCACCGGCCGCTCCTCCCAGCTGCCGGCGGCGTTTCTAGCTTTCACCCTGAACAGGTAACGCCCGTTCCTGAGCCGCTTCAGCTTCTTGGGCGACTGACATCCACTCCAGCGAGCACGCGTCCAGCGACGCTTCTTGCCGCGCTTGCCCGCACGCCGCTTCAGCTTGCGTTGCACCTTGCAGATGAACTGGGTCCCGGGCTGGCCGGTCGAATCGACGAACCGGAAGACCACCTTTCGCTTGCGGGTCTTGAAGGCGGGGCCGAAGGTGATCACGGTCACCGGGGTCACGAAGGCGATCCCGCCGCTGTGGAACTGGGGCAGCTTCGTGCCCGTGCCGGACCCGCCGCTTCCTCCTCCTCCGTCATCGGGCGGGGGAGGCGGGGGCGGAGGGGGCGGAGGCGGAGGTTCTTCTTCACCCCCACCTTCTTGATGGGTGTAGCTGATCGAACCCGAGCAGGGCGACGTGTCACCGTTGCCGTCGGTGGCGGTCGCCCGGAAGGTGGTGGTGGAGCCGGGCGCGACGCCCACCTGGATACCCGCGCCTTCGAGTTCCGCGGCGGTCCCGATCGCCGCCGGCGTCCCCGAGCAGTCTGGGCTGGTGTAGATCTTGATCGAGGCTTCCGCCGACGCTTCGCCCAGGATCGACGGGGACGTCGAGCTGCCCGGAGAGGCGGGCGAGGTGCCGGTCAGAGTCGGCGCCGGCGGGCCCAGCACGCCTTCGTTTCCGGTGGAGACGAGGCGGGTCTGCGGGGGAGCGGCCGCCTGGTCGCGCTCGTAGACGTCGGTTTCGGAGTCGGTGTCATCGGGTGAGAGCCGCTCCTCGGTCACGAAGAAGGCGTGATCGGCGTCGGATGAGTTGCCGCCGAAGACCACATCGCAACCACCGCCAAGCGGACAGGTGCCGGGCGGGCTGGCAAAGATCGTGTTCGACCCACCGACGTCGCGCAGGTAGAGGTCGCGCTTGGTGTCTTCGTCCTGCGCGTCCAGCGACTCGACGGTCGTGAAGTAGACCTTGCCTGCGTCGGAGGATGCGCCCCGGAAGATCGCAGCCGCGGCTCCGTTCCCGCATTCCGGCGCGCAACCGCCGCTGCCGGCGGATACCAGCACCGGCGTTCCACCGCCCGCGGTGCCGACCGTGTAGATGTCGGCACTCGAGTCGGTGTCGTTCGCCGGAGCGAGCTGCTCGGTGGTGGTGAAGACGAGGGTTCCCGCGTCAGCCGTGGCGCTGTTGAAATTGACGCCGCATTCGCTGCCCTGGGTGCAGGTTCCGGAGGTCACGAGGACGGGCGCAGCGCCCGACCACTTGTAGACGTCGCTGGCGCCGTTCGAATCGGCACCGTCGAGACCCTCGACGGTGACGAAGAGGGCGTGCGTGCCGTCGCTGGAGATCGCCCTGATATTGGCCGGTTGGGATTCGCTGCCCGAGGTGACCAGCGTGGTGGTACTGCCGGACCGGAGATAGACGTCGTTCGCTTCGTCGGTGTCCCCGACCACGAGCCCCTCGCTCGTTTCGAAGAAAACCTTGCTGCCGTTGCTGGAGGAGGCCGCGAACACCGCTGGTAGGAATTCGCCGTTGCCGCCGGCCGGTCCCTGCGAGATTCGCGTGGTGGGCCCGCTCGGCATGTCGCGTGCGTAGAGGTCGATGGCTCCATCGGTGTCATCGCTGGTCAGCGGTTCCTGGGAGGTGAAGAACACCCGGCTGCCATCGGTGGAGGCGCCGCGCAGTGCGGCGGCGGCACCTTCGTTTCCGCAGCCTTCTCCCGCGCAGTCGCCACCGGCGGAGACGAGCGCCGTGGTTCCCGCTTCCAGGTCGCGGGCGTAGATGTCGGTCGCGCCGTCCTGGTCGCCCGGGGCCAGTCGCTCGGTGGTCGCCAGGAGGACCAGGTTGCCGTTGTCGGTGGCGCCGGCAAAGTTGATGGCCGCGGGGCCATTGCCGCAGCTCGCCCCGCAGACTTCGTCCGCGACGGAGACGAGTGAGGTGGTCCCCGCAGCGGGGTCGCGCACGTAGACATCGGCCGCGCTGTCGGCATCGCCCGCAACCAGAGATTCGGCGGTGGAGAAGAAGATCTTCGTGCCGTCGGCCGAGATCTTCTCGAAGCTTGCATGGTAAGAACTGTTGCCGCCGGTCGGCCCGGTTGAGACCTGACGCGTTACGTAGTCTTCGGCGACCGGGTCAAAGGACCGCAGGTAGATGTCGTCTTTGGTGTCGGTATCGGCCGGCAGGATCTTGTCCGGCGTGCTGAATACGGCGATTGAGCCGTCCGCCGAGGCGCCCTCGTATTTGGCAGGCGCTCCGTAGGCGACCGGAACGCCGATCGTCGCCGCCAGCGCCAGCATCGCCACGACCAGAGTGGCACAGCGGCGCGTTGCGGTCATTGGGTCAGAAGTCTTGTTGCCTGGATCCGGCATCTTGGGTCGCATCGGAGTTCCACCCCTCCTACTCAATGCGTATGGACGAAGAATCGAGGGGCGGGCACGTCGACCCGCCCCTCGATCACGTCACGCTTGGCTAGGCCAAGGTTGGCGACTGAGAGCTATTTGCTCCAGTTGCCGCCGTTCGGACAGCCACCCTTGCCCTGTTGCGTGCAGGTGAAGTTCATCACCCCGGTGCCGGTCCTTTCGATGGTGAATTCGTTTTCGGTACCGCCAGCCGATTTCACCGTGACTTTGTAGTTGTTGCTGGCTTTTTCCACCGTGATGTTCGGGTCAGTCGCCCCGATCGTCGGCTCGATCTGGTTCAGCGCCGCTTTGTCACAGGTGGAGTAGTTGTTGTTGTTGTCGGTAGCACAGGTCTCCATCGCCACCTGGACGGCGTGGGCCGTGCCCTTCGCCTTCGCGTCACCGGCCTTGTCCTTCTGGTTGAAGAAGGACGGCAGCGCGATGGCGGCCAGGATGCCGAGGATGAGCATGACGACCAGAAGCTCGATCAGGGTGAACCCTGCCTCCCGGTCGCCGTTGAGCCGGGCACCAACCTTGGCCCGGAGATTCTGGAGAAACATTAGGTACCTCCTATGGTCCTAATCGTTTGCGCCAGAGCCCCGTCGCGTGAATCCAACTGGCGTCTGTCGACCCCGGTGGTTGCCCGGCCGGCTCCCGGGAGGGAGCCCCGCAAGCTTTGCGCCCCCACCTTGCGGCGGGTTTGCCATTTGCACCGGGGCACTGGCAGATTCATCACAAGCCCGTAATCGACCACCCCCGACATCTCTAAATCCTCGAAATTTGGGCTTCCTTAGCCAAAAAGTCAGGTCTGGCCCGTTGTCCTAGTGAGGGCGGAAAGGCAGGAGCTGTGAGGACGACCGGCCCGCGCTCAGCGGATCTTGTCGTACATGGTGAAGATCGGCAGGTACATCGAGATCACGATGAACCCGACGATTCCGCCGACGAAGACGATCATCAGCGGCTCGATCAGGGCGGTGAGCGCCTTCACCTTGGCATCCACCTCGGCCTCGTAGAAGTCGGCGATCTTGCTCAGCATCTGCTCGAGCTGGCCGGTTTCCTCTCCGACCGCGACCATGTGACCGACCATCGGGGGGAAGATCGGATTGCCCTCGATAGGGGCAGCCAGGGAGCCACCGCGCTTGGCGGACGCGTAGACGTCGTCCATCGCCTGCTCGACGACGATGTTGCCCGCGGTTTCCCCGGTCAGTTTGATCGACTGCAGCATCGGCACGCCGGCCGCGACCGAGCCCGAGAAGGTGCGCGACCAGCGGGCCAGCGCGACTTTCTGGATCACGTCGCCGATCTTGAACGGGATCCGCAGCAGGAAGCGATCCCACAGGTTTTTGCCCGTCTCCGTCTTCTTCCATCTGATGAAGGCGAAGACGGAGAAGCCGAGGATCGGCAGGATCAGGTACCAGTAACCGGTGATCGCATCCGATGCGGTGACACAGATCTGCGTCGGCAGCGGCAGGGAGGCCTCTTCGGCGGGGTTTTCGCGGGTGATCTGCTCGAAGATGCCCACGAAGACCGGTATCACGAAGGCGACGATGGCAATCAGCACGACTATCGCGACCCC
>DASUUD010000214.1:0-5962 GCA_036374255.1 Solirubrobacterales bacterium
CTCGCGGCGACGCCGCTCACGCTCGCGCGGACGGCGTCGGCTCGGCTCGGCTCGGCGCTCGCCCCCCCGCTCGGGAGCCGCGGCCTCGCCCGAGAGCCTCTCGATCAACTCGGCCCGGGACAGCAGCCGGTAACGCTCGACGCCCGCCTCGGCGGCGAGGGCGTGCAACTCGGCGAGATGCTTTGACTCCAGCTCGGACCTGTTCACGGAGGGGAGCTTATTTCAGCTCGTCGCCGCGAGGCGCTTGCCGACCAGGTCGCTCAGCCATTCGCCGAACTCGGGGCGGCTCTCCCAGTCCGCCCTGAACTTCTCGGCGCCCGCCACGGTGAGCGGGTGATTGAGCATCTGGCGGAGCACTTTCGCCGGCACCGTGGCGATCTCACAGCCGATCCGCGCCGCGGCGACGACGTGCTCGGGGTGGCGGATCGAGGCGGCGATGATCTCCGAGGTCATGCCGCCGGTCCGCAGCGTGTCGGCGATCTCCCCGAGCACGACCGTGGAGTCGACCGAGATGTCGTCGAGGCGGCCCATGAAGCAGGAGACGTAGCTGGCGCCGGCCGCGGCGGCGAGCAGAGCCTGGTTGGGGGAGAAGACGAGGGTCATGTTGACCGGGATCCCCTCGCCGCTCAGCGCCCTGGTCGCCTCGAGGCCCTCCCTGTTGAAGGGAACCTTGACGACGATGTGCTCGTGCAGCTCGTGCAGCGCCCTCGCCTCGGCGAGCATGCCCTCCACGTCCTGGGAGACGACCTCGGCCGAGGTCGGGCCGCCTACCAGCTCGCAGATTCGTTTGATGCTCTCCCCCGGGTCGCCCTCCTCCTTGGCGAGCAGCGACGGGTTGGTCGTGGCGCCGGAGAGGACGCCCCAGGCTGCGATCTCCTCGACCTCGGCGACGTTTCCGGTGTCGATGAAAAGTCTCATGGGTCGCAGGTTAGTGCAGCCGGTCGACGGGACGTGGGGAGATCCGGCACCTGGCCGGACGCGGCTAACCGCTGGCCGCTTTCGGCGCGGCGGCGTCGGCGCCGGCCTCGGCGGCCGCGGCCGGCCAGGCCTCGGCCTCGCGCCTGATCCGGCGCCGTGACCAGCCCAGCTCGCCGCCCATCGCCTCCGCCACCGGACGGGCAGCCTCCGCGGTCCGCAGCTGCGGGGCGGCGAGCACCCCCAGCCGGGTGCGCCGCAGGAGCACGTCGGCGACGCTGCGCGCCTGCTCGGAGCGGGCGGCGATTGCCGCCTCCGCCAGCAGGTCGGGGCGACCCTCGACGATCGGCGCCGCCAGCTTCGGGTCCTTCCAGGCGAGGTCGAGGACGGCCCGCGCCGCGTGCCCGTAGCGGAAGGCGAGCTGGGAGACCGCCTCTCCCCCCACCGCCTCCGGCGCCTCCAGGTCCTCGCTGCGCGCCGGCATCCCCAGGGGAATCTCCGCCGTGCGGCAGGCCGCCTCGCGGCCCTCGCGCTCGACCAGGCGGTCGACGGTCTGCTTGGCCATCCGCCGCCAGGTGGTGAGCTTGCCGCCGGTGATCGTCAGCATTCCCGACGACGTCTCGTACAGCTCCGCTTTGCGCGAGATGTCGACCGACTTCTTCGGATCGCCGGTGGAGATCAGGGGACGGACGCCGGCGTAGGCACCGACCAGGTCGGACTCCGCCAGCGAGGTGCCGAAGAAGGAGCTGACCGCGTTCAGCAGGTAGGCGACTTCGTCCCCGCCGGGCCTCGGATGGTCGATGTCTCCGTCGTACTCGTTGTCCGTCGTCCCGACCAGGGTGCGCCCGTACCAGGGCAGGGCGAAGATCGTCCGGCCCTCGCCCGCCGGAACGATGCAGGCGGCGCTGCCGGTCGAGAGGTCGGCCTGGTCGAGGAGGACGTGGGTGCCACGGCTCGGAGCGATGCGCGGCACGTCCTCCTCCTCGAGCACCTCCTCGGGCCGGATGCGATCCGCCCACACACCGGTGGCGTTGACCACGTTGTCGGACTCCACCTCGAAGCGCTCGCCGGAATCGGAATCGACGAAGGCGACGCCGGTGGCCAGGCCGCCGTCTGAGAGAAGCTCGATCACCTCCGCCCCGTTCAGCATCACTGCGCCGAAGCGCTCGGCCTCGCCGAGCACGGTGAGGACGAGGCGGACGTCGTCGGTCTGGCAGTCGTAGAAGAGGTAGGCGTCGTTCGGGCCGCGCGACTCCAGCGCGGGGACCAGCTCCAGCACCTCCTCGCGGTCGATCGTCCGGTGGCGGTCGGGTGACCAGTAGAAGTCCTCGTCCTCCTCCTTGGAGGCGCGCATCTCGCGGCGGCTGCGACCGACCCGGGTCGTCGCCATCACGTCGTACATGTTCAGCCCGATGCCCACCCGCCGGTCGAGCCGCTCCGCGGCGAAGGAGGGGACGATGAACGGCGTCGGGTAGACCAGGTGGGGCGCGAGCTGGACCATGAGCTGGCGCTCGATCAGCGCCTCGCGCACCAGCCCGAGGTCGAGGTTCTGCAGATAACGGAGGCCGCCGTGCACCATCTTCGAGGAGCGGCTCGAGGTGCCGATCGCGTAATCGCCCCGCTCCAGCAGGGCGACCGAGTAGCCGCGGGAGGCCGCGTCGAGCGCGACCCCGGCGCCGGTGATCCCGCCGCCGATGACCACGACCTCGAAGTGGTGGCCGGCGATCGCGTCGATGGCCGCGGCGCGGGAGAGCATCAGTCCAGGAAGACGGTCGTCTGCTCGACCGGTGGGCGCGGCGGTGGCTCCTTCTCCTGGCGCGGGCGCCCGAGGTGGAGGAGGCCGACGAAGCGCTCACCCTCGTCCAGGCCCACGGCGTCACGCCCCGCCCCGCCCCGCAGCACCTCGGGGGTGCGCCAGTAGCCGGCGAGACCGCGGCCGTGCGCCGAGAGCAGCACGATGTAGGAGGCGACCGCGGTCGCATGGAGGTCCTCCTCGTCCTGGATCGGGTCGCCGCTGAGGGCGGCGGAGACCACGATCAGGGTCGGCGCGCGGTCGAGCTTGGCGGCACCCTCCGGGCCCGCCGCCTCCTTCAACCGCTCCAGCGACCTGGGGCCGACGACGCGAAAGCGCCAGGGGGCGGTCAGGTGGTGGTTCGGCGCCCAGCGGGCCAGCTCCAGCAGCTCTTCGACCTCGGCCTGGCTGAGAGGTTCCTCGCCGAAGGCCTTGTGGGTGCGGCGAGTGCGGATCGCGGTCTCGACGTCCATCGCCGAGCGGCTACCAGCCGAAGCGGCGCCCCAGGAAGAGGACGCCGCCCAGCGCCAGGCCGCCGGTGCCGAGGCCGATCCCCACCGGTGCCCAGGGCTTAGGTCCCGGGTTTTCGCTCGCTTCGAAGGGTGGCGCCGTCGTGCCCGTGGGAAGCGGGAGCGGCGTCGCGCCGCCGCCCGCGGGTGGCGCCGGCAGGCCGGGCGAGGAGGGGAGCCGGCCCAGCGGAGGCCCGACGGGGGTGCCGGGGCTGCCGCCGGTCCCGCCGGGGACCGAGCCCCCGGTGCTGGGGGGCAGGGTCAGCGATCCGGGGGAAGAGCCGGGGACGCCGGACAGCGGGGGCGCGCCGCCGCCGGGCTTGGGGAGAACGGTGCGCGGCCGGGACGGCGCGCGCGGCGGGATGGGGACCGGGAAGGCCTCGCCCTCCACCGCGGCGAGGACCTGCCCCGTGACCCAGACCGGGGTCTGGTCGCTGGAGGAGGAGTAGGCGTAGTGGCCGTCGCCGGCCTGGCGCGCCGCGAGGTAGTCGAGGGCGCTGTTACCGCCCTCCCGAATTCGCGCGGGATCGGCCCCCACCGCGATCATCCCCTGCACAGCCCAGGCGGTGGATTGGGCGTTGACCGAGCCGGAGCCGCCGAGCGGGAAGCCGCCGTTGGGGCGCTGCACCCTGCGCAGGAACGAGAGCCCACGCTCGGCGACCTTGCTGCCGGAGATCGCCTGCATCACGGCCCCGGTGCCGTCCGCGGTGCTGGGCGAGCCGGGCAGGTCGCCCCATCCCCCGTCCTCGTTCTGCACCCGCGACAGCCACTTGATCGAGGCCTCGAGGCTCCCCGTCGCCCCGGCCGCCCGGAGGGCGATCACCGCGAAGGCGGTCGAGTTCGGCCATCCCTCGTAGGAGCCGTTGGAGCGCCGCCGTTTGAGCAGCGCGGCGACCAGGTCGCGGCCGCCGAAGCTGCGCGGGTTCACGCCGGCCCCCTCCAGGGCGAGGATGGTGCGGGCGAGGTCTCCGCTGCTGCTCAGCTCGCTGACGTTGGCGCGCAGGTAATCGACCGGCGAGCGCCCGCCCCGCTTCACGTCGAGGGGATGGCGCCCGGCCGCCTCGAGGCCGAGCATCACCCAACCGGTGATTTCGGTGCTCGAGCTGCTGTCTGCGTCGGCGCCCCAGCCGCCGTCCCTGTTCTGCACGGAGACCAGCCAGCCGGCGGCGCGGCCCCCGTCGGCGGCTTCCGCCTGCCCGGGCAGGAACGAGAGGAGCGCCAGCATCGCCACCAGCGTCGTCGCCAGCGCCGGCCGTCGCAGGCGCCACTCGAAGCGCTCGCGGAAGCGGACCAGCATCCGCAGCATCGCCGGCCCGGCGATGAGCGCCAGCACGACGTTGCCGGCGGCGTGGGCCAGATCGAAGGGGATGGCCCGTGCCTCCAGCGCGAGAAAGCGTTGTAGCGACAGCTCGCCTCCATAGGTCGCCATGAGAGAGAAGTTTAGGAGGAGGCCGTAGCCGAGCCCGGCCGCGCCGCAGGCCGCGGCCAGGGTGAGGCGGCCGACCCTCGGGCCGCGCAGCGAGAGGGCGGCCCCGAAGACCCCGCACAGACCCCAACCCGTCATCTGCCAGGGAGTCCACGGTCCCTGTCCGAACCAGAAGTTCGAGACCAGCGCGGTCAGGGCGCCGACGGCGAAGCCCGGGGCCGGGCCGAGGGCGAAGCCGGAGAGGATCACGATGTCGGTGGTCGGCTTGACGTTGGGGAAGGCGGCGAAGGCGATCCGGCCGGCGATCGCCAGCGCCGCCAGCGCGGCGACCAGGGCCACCACCTGCGAGGGCGGCCTCGATCGCTCGTACCAGGCAAAGCCGGCGAGCAGGACCGCGCCGAGGATCAGGAAGCTGGCGAGCTGCCAGGACATCACCCCCACCCCTCCAGCAGGCGCGCGGCGCCGTCCTCGGGGCTGATCACACCGTCGGCGTCGAGGATGCGCGCCACCTCGGTCGCGAAGTACCAGCCGCCGGAGAGGACCTCGGCAACCCCGCCGTCCGCGACCGGCGCCCCGTCGCCCAGCAGCACGACCCGCTCGGCAAAGGTCGCGGCGAACTCGACGTCGTGGGTGGCGACCAGCACCCCTGCGCCGCGCCGGGCGAGCCCCTCGATCAGCTCGACCAGATCGTGCTTGCGCGCCCTGTCCATTCCCCGCGTCGGCTCGTCGAGGGCCACCAGGCCGGGCAGGGCCTCGCCCTCCATCCTGCCGGCCAGCACCATCGCCAGAGCCAGCCTCTGCCGCTCGCCCCCCGAGAGGTCCCGCGGATCCGCATCGACCTTGTCCTCCAGCCCGACCACCCGCAACGCCGCCATCCCGCGCGGCCCGGGCAGCTCATCCCCGACCCGCTCCCGCACCAGGAAGTCACCTGGGTTCTGGGTGAGGAGTGCAATCCCGTCCGGAAGCTTGACCCTGCCCCGGATTGGGTCAACCAACCCGGCGAGTGTTCGCAGCAGCGTGCTCTTCCCGGCTCCATTTCGTCCCATGAGCGCGACCCTCTCGCCCCTCGCGATCGCGAGATCGACTCCGCGCAGCACATCTCGCTCGCCCTGCTCGCCGTTCAGGGCCACCCACAGGCCCCGCAGCTCGACCGCGGTGGCTGAGGGAGCGCCGGACCCCCTCCGAACGGCTTGTACTTTTCCGCCCGAGAACGTCCCCGAGAGACGACCAGTCACGGGCGGGAAAGTTGAGCGAGGAGGGGGGCCGGCTTCCCTCATCGACGGCGCTGGAGGTCCGCGGCCTGTGGGTCGAGCTGAACGT
>DASUUD010000215.1:0-2095 GCA_036374255.1 Solirubrobacterales bacterium
GCCGGCAACCACGCCGCTCGCGCCCGGATCCTGACCATGGTCGAGAAGTACGGCAAGGAGGTCGTGAAGGGAGTGATGCGGCGCGCCCTCGACGCCAGCCAGCGAGCCTTCGAGCAGGCGCTCGACACGATCCCCGACGGGGTCTACAGCGAGCGCCTGATCCAGGAGGTCTCGATGAACGGCGACCGCGGCACCTACCCGGTGCAGACGACGGTCCGAAAGCGGGGCCGCGAGCTGGTCTGGGACAACGTCGGCACCCACGAGCAGGTGGGCTCGATCAACGTCGGCTTCGCCGCCTGGCGCGGGGCGATCCTGGGCACGATCAACGTCCTCATGCTGCCCGGCCAGATGGGCTGCATCGGCGGCGCCGCACGGCTCTGCAGATTCGACCCTGAACCGGGCACGATCACCGCCCCCGACTGGGGCGCGGCGGTCAGCCCCGCCGGCGTCTACGCGACCGAGGTGGCGATCTCCCTCGGCAATGCGCTGGTCTCGAAGATGATGCTCGCCTCCAGCGACCCGGCCCTGCGCGCCAACGCGGTGACCCCGGACGGCGCCCAGTGGCCCTGTCACTTCGTCGCCGGCGACAACCAGCGCGGCCACTACTACGTGGGCGGCATGGGGGACAACATGCTGGGCGGCGGCGCCGCCAGCTGGCACCGGGACGGCGAGTTCGCCAACGGCCACTTCTGGATCCCCGAGGGCCGCGGCCCCAACGTCGAGGCCTACGAGGCCGACTGGCCGATCCTCTACCTGTTCCGCCGCGAGCATCCCGACTCCGGCGGCGCCGGGCGGTTCCGCGCCGGCAACGGCGGCGAGATCGCCTACGTCCCGCACCGGGGAGAGTCGTTCCTCGGCCTCTTCTGCAACGAGGGGATCCCCAAGACCCCCGGCCTGTTCGGCGGCGATCCCGGTTCGATCATGGTCACCCGGGTGATCCAGGGATCCGACATCCGCGAGCGCTTCGCCCGGGGAGAGTTCCCGCAGGACCTCGACGAGCTGGGGGGGACCGAGCTCGAGCTTGGAGGCAAAGGCGACGGCTTCCCCGTCACCGACGACGACGTCCTTTACTGGAACTGGCTCGGCCCGGGCGGCTACGGCGACCCGCTCACCCGCGACCCCGAGGCTGTCGTCGCCGACGTCGCCGCCGGGGCGGTCAGCCCCGAGGCGGGCCACGAGCTCTACGCGGTGAAGGTGAAGAACAGGGCCGCCGACCCGGAGGCGACCGGGAAGCTGCGGGAGCGCCGCATGCTGGAAAGGCTGCGCGCGGCCGGGGCCGAGCGCGACGAGCTTGTGCCGCTGCGCGAGGTCCCGCCGGGGGCGGAGACGATCGCCGACGCCTACCTGATCGACCGCGAGGCGGGCGTGCTGCGCTGCCATCGCTGCGCCACCGACCTCGGGCCGCTGGCCGGCAACCCGAAAGCGAAGATGGCGGTGCTGGAGCGGCCGACGCAGTCGCTGCACCCGGCCTATCCGGACCCGGCCAGGTTCGTCGACGAGGAGGTCGTCTGGCGCGATTTCAGCTGTCCGGGCTGCGGCGTGCGCCTCGCCACCGAGGTCGCCTACCCCGGCGAGGAGCCGTTCCAGGAGATCCGGCTGGACTGAGATGGGCATCGCCACTCCCGGCACCTCCCACTGGGCCTGCGAACGCGAGGAGACGCCGGCGCTGCACGACCTCACCGTCGGCGACCTGCTTGACGACGCGGCCGATAGCTGGCCCGACCAGGAGGCGATCGTCTTCTCCTCCTACGAGGACATGGGGATCGCCGCGCGCTGGAGCTACGCCGAGCTGCGCGAGCGGGCCGGGCGCGCCGGGCGGGCGATGATCGCCTCCGGGATCGAGGCGGGTGACCGGATCGGGATCTGGGCGACCAACGTCCCGCAGTGGCTCGAGCTTCAGTTCGGCGCCGCCTACGCCGGCGCGATCGTCGTCCCGCTCAACCCGCTCTACCGGCAGAGCGAGGTCGAGTACGTGCTCGGCAAGGCCGGGGCGTCGGCCTGCTTCGTGCTGCCTGAGAACCGCGGCGCCAGCCTCTGGGAGATCGCCGCCGCGGCGACCGCCGACCTCGATCACATCCGCCTCCGCGTCCCGCTC
>DASUUD010000216.1:0-11003 GCA_036374255.1 Solirubrobacterales bacterium
TTTCACCTGGCGGCGCAGCGCGTCAGCTTTCTCGACCTGGAAGGCGACCCGGTCCAGCACATCCTCCAGACGCCCCGACTGCTCGCCGGAGCGGACCATGGCGCGAAAGAGGCGATCGAAGACGTCCGGGTGCCGCTCCATCCCCTGCTCCAGGGTGCTGCCGGCCGCGACGTCTTCCCGCAGGCCGACCACCGCCTCGCGGATCTTGTCGTCCTGAGTCTGCTGTTCCAGCGTCTGCAGGGTGCGCAGCATCGGCATCCCCGAGGCGACCAGAGTGGCGAACTGCCGCGAGAAGACGGCGAGCTCGCGCTTGTCGACGCCTTTCCAGCGGGTCAGAAGCTCCTCGATCTTGAGCGGCTCGCTCTTCTCGCTGACGTCCAGGACGATCAGCCCCCGCTGGCGGAGCTGCTCGCTGACCTGTGCCTTTGACTCGGCCTCCAGCTCGCCTGAGGAGGCGACGCCGGCGACGTCCATCGCACGGAAGGCGAAGGTGGTCGCTCCTGCCACGGCCTACGCTCCCTGGTTGTAGGGAGGAGTGACCGGAGCGGCAGGGGACTCGGCGCCGGGAGCGACGGCAGCCGCAGCGGGGGCCGCGGCGGGAACCTGCATTCCGGCGTCGCCCGCGGCTCCGTTGCCGGGCTGGGGCATCGGGGCCTGGACACCGCCCAGGAGTCGTTTCAGCTCCTCCGGCACGGAGGCCTGCTGCTCCGCGATCGCGCGGGTGATCTTGCCGCCCCGCACCAGGCGCGCCAGGTCGGCGTCCATGGTCTGCATTCCGACCGCCCCCGAGGTCTGCACGGCAGCGTAGATCTGGTGCGTCTTGCCCTCGCGGATCAGGTTGCGAATCGCCGGGGTCGGGACCAGCACCTCGCAGGCGACGACGCGGCCAATCCCATCGGCGGTCGGCAGCAGCTGCTGGGTGACGATGCCCTGCAGGGCAATCGAGAGCTGGGTTCGCACCTGCGCCTGCTGCTCAGCGGGGAAGACGTCGATGATCCGGTCGACCGTCTGCGCGGTCGACTGGGTGTGCAGGGTGGCGAGAACCAGGTGGCCGGTCTCGGCGGCGGTCAGCGCGGTGGCGATCGTCTCCATGTCGCGCATCTCGCCGACCAGGATCACGTCGGGATCCTCTCGCAGGGCGGCCTTCAAACCGAGCGCGAAGTCCTTGGCGTCGGCGCCGATCTCTCGCTGGTTGACGATCGAGCGTTTGTGGTGGTGCATGAACTCGATCGGATCCTCGATCGTGAGGATGTGATCCTGCCTCTCGTTGTTGATCACGTCGATCATCGCCGCCAGGGTCGTCGACTTTCCCGAGCCGGTGGGGCCGGTGACCAGCACGAAGCCGCGCGGTTTGCGGGCCAGGTCACGCAGCACCTGCGGCACCCCGAGCGAGTCCAGGTGCGGTATCTCCTGCGGCACGAGCCGGAAGGCGGCGCTGACGGAGCCGCGCTGGAAGAAGCAGTTGACGCGGAACCGGGCGACCCCGGGGATCGCGTAGGCGAAGTCGAGCTGCTGGTTGTTCTCGAACCGTTTGCGCTGGTCGTCGTTGAGGATGCTGTAGACGACCTCGCGGGTGTCCTGGCTCGCCAGCTCGGCAAATCCGTCCATCGGCGTGATCCTGCCCTTGTCGCGCATCGCGGGCGGAAAGCCCGGGCTCAGGTGAACGTCTGAGGCCCGTGCCTCGACCATGCGGCGCAGAACCTCTGCGAAGTCGAAGTCCATTGCGACTAGATCGGCTTCCTGGACCGATCTCTGGATACCCGAAACCGAGTACGCAGGAGGT
Organism: Solirubrobacterales bacterium; assembly: GCA_036374255.1. GTDB lineage: Bacteria > Actinomycetota > Thermoleophilia > Solirubrobacterales > 70-9 > VRUE01. The sequence continues at coordinate 1,784 of DASUUD010000216.1, forward strand.
CAAGTGGTGACACGGAGAACCTCTTCGAGGCTGGTCAGACCGCTGCGAACCTTCTCCAGGCCGTCTTCGCGAAGCGTGCGCATGCCCTCCTCGCGGGCGGCCGTGGCGATCTCGGACTCGGGGCTCTGGGCGACCGCCATGTCCTTGATCCGCTCGCTCAGGGTCATCACGGAGTAGAGGCCGACCCTCCCTTTGTAGCCGCTGTCGCTGCAGCGTCCGCAGCCGGCTGGCTCGTATCCCTCCAGCTCGACGTTGCTGCGAACGCCCAGGTCGGCGAGCGCCTCCGGCCTCAGGATGGTTCGCCGCTTGCAATGCGGACAGAGCTTGCGCGCCAGCCGCTGGGCCACAATGCAGTCGACCGCCGAACCGATCAGGAACGGCTCGATCCCCATCTTCGCCAGGCGGTTGATCGCGCCGGGCGCGTCGTTGGTGTGCAGGGTGGTCAGCATCATGTGCCCGGTCAGGGCCGACTCGATCGCGATCCGGGCCGTCTCGAGATCGCGGATCTCGCCGACCATCACGATGTCCGGGTCGGCGCGCAGGATCGAGCGCAGCCCGGTGGCGAAGTCGAGTCCCGCCTTGCGGTTGACGTTGATCTGGTTGATGCCGGGCAGCCGGTACTCGACCGGGTCCTCGATCGTGATGATCTTCTTCTCGACCTGGTTGAGATCCGTCAGAGCGGCGTAGAGGGTGGTCGACTTACCGGAGCCGGTCGGCCCGGTGACCAGGACCGCGCCATATGCCTGGCGAAAGGCATCCTCGAAGCGCTCCCGCGCATCGTCGCCCATGCCGAGGTCATCGAGGGAGAGCTGGGCCTTTTCGTTGTCGAGGATGCGGAGCGTCGCGCCCTCCCCGCGCTGCATCGGCAGGGTCGTGACGCGCAGGTCGACCCGCCGATCGTCCACGGTGACGCCGACCCGGCCGTCCTGGGGCACCCGCTTCTCCGCGATGTTCAGCTCGCTCATGATCTTGATCCTCGAGATGACGGCGTTGACCATCCGGCGGGGCACGTGCGCCGTCTCGCGAAGCACGCCGTCGACCCTGAAGCGCACCCGCATCTCACCCTCGTCGTCGGGCTCGAAGTGGATGTCTGAGGCTCCGTCCCCCACCGCCTGGCCGAGGATGCTGTAGACGAGCTTGATCACCGGCGCGTCCTCAGCGCTGACCTCGAGGTCCTCGACCGCGGCGAGCTCGGCTTCTTCCTCCTCTGCCTCTTCCTGGCTGGCCGCCTCGGTGACCGCGCTCTGCAGCGTGTTGAGACGACCGATCAGCGCCTCGATGTCTTCCTCGGTGGCGACGGCGATGCGGCAGTCGTACCCGGTGGCGATCTGGATGTCGTCGATCGCGAGCACGTTCGTCGGGTCGCCAGCCGCGACCAGCAGGGTCCCCTTGTTGACGAAGGCGACGGGGAGTGCCCTGTAGCGGCGCGCGCTGGCGACCGTGATCAGGTTGGCGGCGGCCATGTCGACCTGGAAGTGCGAGAGGTCGACATGGTCGAGGCCGTAGCGCTCCGCCACGGCCCTCGAGAGCTGGTCGGCGTTTATCGCGCCCTGGCTGAGCAGCAGCTGCTCGGGCGGCTGCCCGGCGGTGCGAGCCTCTTCGATCGCCTGGCGAGCGCGATCATCGGTGACGAACCCGAGGTCGACCAGCACGTCGGTGACGAAGCCGCTCGAGCGGCCGGGCGCCAGGGGAGGCGTGAGCCCCGGAGTTCCGCCGGTCGTCGGATCGAGGGCCGGGGCCGTCGCCCCGTCAGGAATCGGAGGGGGCGTGGTCTGCGGTGGCTGTCCTGGGGGGGCTGGGGATCCCCCTGCGTCCGGAACCGGCCGCAGGTGGCTCGGATACTCCCCGTACTCCATGCTCAGGGGTGGTAATCGACCGTGGGCCCCTTGTAGCCTGCGTCGACCACTGCCTGCACGACGCTATCGGGGCCTTGGAAGCCGTAGCTGACCGATGCCGTGGGTATCCCCCGGTCCAGTCGCTTCGGCCTCAGGACGAGCAGCGCGGGGACGCGGTTAACGTCGACACCCTGGGTGATCGCCGCATAGCGGGCTACCCGCTTGGCCGGCTCGACGAAGGTGGTCACGCCGGGGAGCGAATTGAGACGCTCGACCGCATGGGCGACCATCTCGTCGTCGATCCCCCCGTTGCGCACGAAGAGGAGCACCACGGTGCGGTTGTCGGCGAACGCCGAGGTAACCGCGCTCGGGGGCGGTGGAGCCGCCGCGGCCAGGGCGCCCGGGGGCGGCGCGGGGGCGGTCGCCGGCGCTTCGGAGGAGGCGGTGACCGTGATCGATGCGGTGCCTTCCGGCGTGGTCGCGGTGACCGCCGTTTCGGTCCCCGCTTCTTCTTCTTCGCCGCCGGCCGCGTTCATCGAGGAGAGCAGGAAGAAGCCCGTGCCGACCAGCAGCACGGCGAGAATGACGACCTGGACGAGCGGGTTGTTGTTGAGCTGCTCCCTCATACGTCTGCCTATCTAGCTCGACAGCGGAGACCGGAATCTTTAGCCGGCGGCCTGGGTCAAGGCCGAATTGGGAGCGAAGCTGCAGGCCCGGGCTTCAGCAGCTCGCGTTGGGGGGCGTCGCCGTGGGGCCGGTGCACTCCACGTAGCGGGTGCGTTCCCAGAGTCCCTCGAGGGTGATTTCCGGCGGCTCGATCCCCGGGTCGGCTTCGATGGTCGGATTTCCGTGGATCCAGATCGTTTTGCCGGCGATCATCCCGGTCCACTTCGCGTTACCGCAGATCTCCACGTCGCTGTATGGCGCGTAGAGCATCAGCTCGTTTTCGATCTGCGAGGAGTTGCCGCACAGCTTGACGTCTGTTGGGATTTCCGGCGAGCCCAGCACGTAGATCCCGGGAATGTCGAACTGGCCGAGGTCGGGGTCGTAGGCGGTGGACTTGACGTTGGCGCTACCGGTGATCTCAACCTGAAGCGCGCCGGGCCCCAGGCCACAGCTCTCGGGCGTGTCGATGAAGATCCTGATGTTGGAGCCGGCCGGCATGATCAGGGTGCCGTTTTTCATGAACAGGCCGCAGACGAAGTAGTCGGCTCCGCCCATGGTGAGCACGGCGTTCTGCTCGATGTTGATCGTCCGCGTGTTCGGGTCCCAGGGGTTGGTGGACGTGATGTTCTTGGAGTACGGATCGACCTCTTCCTTGTTTGGGTCGTTGGGGCAGGTCGCTGTCAGCCGGCAGTTGGAGTTGTTGGTTTCGATGTCGGCGGGAGGGACGATTGCCGGGAGCTGTTTCTCTCCTTCCAGCACTTCGCCTTCGCAATGGGGTTCGGGGGCGCCTTTGCCGATACCGTGGCGAACGTTCCCGCAGAGGAAGTAGGCCTTGCCTTTGTTGATCACGTTGCCGTTGGTGCCGATGTCCGTTTTGATCTCGACGTCTCCGTCGAGCTCGATTTCGTCCTGTCCGATCAGGTGCTCGTCCGCGAAGACGTTTGTGCCGTCGTAGGAGATCAGCCCGACTTCGACCCGCCGGCTGACCGCTCCGGAGGTGCCCACGGAGACGACATTGAGCGTCTTGTTTTCGTTGTAGGCCGAGACCTGGTAGCTGAAGGTCGAGCCGCCCACCGTTTCCGCGGGCGACGGTGGGCACCAGCCAGACCCCGTGGACGTTTCGGCCAGGGGTTCACCCAGGGGACCGACACACCGTGTGGTTTCGTCGAAGAGGCCCTGGAACCGGTTGAGCCGCATCTGCGCCACGCTCACTCCAGCGTCGGCGGCCGCGATCGCGTTCTTGCGGCCGCTGTCGTACTTCGTTCCCCGCTGGGCGTCGATCGAGGCGAAGATCGCCGCGGTCGCGAGTCCGAAGCTGGCGATCAGCGCGAACAGCGCGGTCGGCAGCGCCATTCCGCGCTCGCCCCCGGCGAGCTTCAAGCGGCGACGCAGTAGACCCGTGATCGTCATCGCCGATTGATCGACCCGATGGGTCGCTTTCTTGAGTGAGCCGGACGGCGTGACGGGCCGTTTGGACGGCCGTAGTACCGAAAATCCCCTGCCGCCCAGGGGCGAACGTCAGTCGGGCTGCCCGGCGAGCTGCTCGATGCCGCTCGCCCGCTGGCCGCCCGCCGCAAGCATCAGCTTGAAGTCGTGGGGGCTGGACGCGTAGTCGAGGGCAACCTGCTCGGAGACCTTGCCCTCCATCACATGGGTGAGGAGGGACTGATCGAAGGTCCGCATCCCGTAGTACTCGCCCTCGGCTATCACCTCGGTGATCTTCCCCGTCTCCTCGGGGTTGAGAATCAGGTCCTGGACGCGACCGGTGACCACCATCACCTCCGAGGCCGGAACCCGGCCTTCGCCGGTGATGTCGGGAACCAGCCGCTGCGCGATGGCGCCCCTCAGGGTCGAGGAGAGCATCACCCGCGCCTGGTGCTGGAGATGCGGGGGGAAGAAATCGATGATCCGGTTGATCGTCTCGGTTGCATCGAGTGTGTGGACGGTCGAGAGGACCAGGTGGCCGGTCTCGGCAGCGGAGAGCGCCGTCCGCACGGTCTCCTCGTCGCGCATCTCGCCGATCAGGATCACGTCGGGGTCCTGGCGCAGAACGCGCCGCATCGCCCGCGCGAAGCTCTCGGTGTCGTAGCCCACTTCCCGCTGGTTGATGATCGAGCGCTTGTCCTCGTGCAGGTACTCGATCGGGTCCTCGAGCGTCACGATGTGCTGGGGACGGGTGCGGTTGATCTGATCGATCATCGCCGCCAGGGTCGTCGACTTGCCCGAGCCGGTGGTGCCGGTGACGAGGATGATCCCCCGCTGCTCTTCGGCCAGACTGGTCACCACGGGGGGCAGCCCCAGCTGCTCGACGGAGCGAATCTCGTAGGGGATCGCCCGGCAAGCGATCGAGATCGCGCCCCGTTGCCTGAAGGTGTTGACCCGGAACCGTGAGACGCCCGGGATCGCGTAGGAGAAGTCGGCCTCGCCGTCGGTCTCGAATTCGGTCTGCGAGCGAACCTCGGCGATGTCGTGAAACGCCCTCTCGGTGTCCTGCTCGGTGAGGGACTGGTAACCCTCGAGGGGAACCAGTTCGCCGTGCAGTCGGATTGTCGGCGGCGCGTCGACCTTCACGTGAAGGTCGGAGCCTTCACGCTCGATCAGCGTCCGAAGGGCTGCGTCGATTTCGAACATCCCCGCCTTTATCGGCGGGGATGTGCAATCTCCTTAGGTCACTTCGCGCAGTTTCTGGGCTTCGCCCAGCTGCTGCAGCTTCTTCAGGCTCTGGTTCTCGATCTGGCCGATCCGCTCGCGGGTGACGTTGAACGTGCGCCCGACCTCGTCCAGGGTGCGCGGGTGCTCCCCGCCGAGCCCGTAGCGCAGTTCGAGCACGCGGCGCTCGCGGTAGGAGAGGTTCTCCAGCGCTTCCTTCAGCGCCTCTTTGGTCAGCAGGTCGGCGGCCCGGTCGAACGGGGACTCCGCCTTCTCGTCGGCGATGAACTGGCCGAACTCGGACTCCTCCTCGTCGCCGACCGGCTTCTCCAGCGAGACCGGCGCCTGCGCCGAGCGCTTGATCGAGTCGACCTCCTCGGGGTCGATGCCGGTGACCTCCGCGATCTCCTCCGGGGTGGGCTCGCGGCCAAGCTCGGTGACCAGCTTGCGCTCGGCCCGGCCGATCTTGTTCAGCTTCTCGACCACGTGGACCGGGATGCGGATCGTGCGCGCCTTGTCGGCCAGCGCGCGGGCGATGGCCTGGCGGATCCACCAGGTGGCGTAGGTGGAGAACTTGAAGCCCTTGCGGTAGTCGAACTTCTCCGCGGCGCGGACCAGACCAAGCGTCCCCTCCTGGATAAGGTCGAGGAAGGGCAGGCCCTGGTTGCGGTAGTTCTTGGCGATCGAGACCACGAGCCGCAGGTTGGACTCGACCATTTTCTGCTTCGCGTCGAGATCGCCGCGCTCGATCCGTTTGGCGAGTTCGACCTCCTCCTGGGCGGTCAGCAGCCGGACCTTGCCGATGTCCTTGAGGAAAAGCTGCAGCGAGTCCGTCGTCATGTCCGGTTTCAGGTCGAGCGCCTGTTTCTGGCGGCGCCGGCCTTTTTTCCCGGTGTCGACGGGCAGCGCTTCAGCGGCCGCTTTCTGGGCCGGGTCCATGTCCTCGACGAGCTCGATCCCCGACTTCTCGAGATGCCCGTAGAGGTCCTCGACGTCGGACTCGTCGAGATCGACCTCGGACACCGCGGCGGCGACGTCGCCGAAGGTCAGCACGCCAAGCTGCTGACCACGCGTGATCAGCCCTTTTACCTCCTCAAGCTCCTGAAGCTCTGCTACCAGCATCCTGTCTGCACTCGTTTCTTTCCGCTAGGTGGTTTAGTCCTGCTAATGAAAGGCCGGCTGCGCCCCAAAGTCGCGCAAAAAAGGACCGAAAGAACGGTCCCTAAAGCAGGCGACTCGGCGTTGCAATGCCATTTGGTGGGCGCTGTGGCCCCCTCAAACGTCTGTTCGCATGATAGGCGCTTCAGTTTCTGAAGTCAATGCCTGACGGGCTGCGACATCCCAGGCCGTGGCTGAGCGCCTTCTGGCAGCGCGCCTACCGCGAGAACGTCACCGGGCTCTCCGCGATGGTCGCCTACAACCTGATGCTCGCCGTCTTCCCCTTCGCCCTGCTCGTGCTCTTCGTCTTCGGGCAGGTGCTGAAGATCGAAGGGGTCGAGGCCGGCGTGCTCGACGACCTGCAGCGGCTCTTCCCCAACGTCGAGGAGGACACGCTCACCGACGTGCTCAACCGGATCGAGGACAACTCTACGACGATCGGGATCGCCGCCTTCCTCGGCTCGCTCTGGATCGGCGCCTCCTTCTGGGGCGCGATGGACACCGCCTTCTGCCGCATCTACCACGTCGAATGCCGCGGCTGGATCGAACAGAAGCGCTTCGCGTTCACGATGCTGATCGTCGTCGCGCTGCTGATCGCGGCAAGCATCTTCCTGCCGACGATGGAGGGTGCGCTGGTCTCCAGCACCGACCGCCTGCCGCTCGGGCTCTCCGGCATCAAGGCGATCGATACGGTGCTCCTGCTGGCTGCTGCGCTCCTGCTCACCTTCGCAGTCTGCTGCGTCATCTTCTGGGCGGTGCCGAAGGGGCACATGCCCTGGCGGGACGTCTGGCCGGGCGCGCTCTTCGTCACCGTCGCGTCCGGCGTCGCCAACTGGGCCTTCCCCTTCTACCTCTCCAATGTCTCCAGCCTCTCGCGGTTCGGCTCAACTCTGGGCTTCATCCTCATCACCCTGATCTGGTTCTACGCACTCAGCCTGGCGCTTATGGCCGGCGCGGTGATCAACTCGCTGCGCCACGAGCTGCACGACACCGGCGAAATGCCCTACGCAACAGAGGCCGCGCCGGTTGACGACTGCGCTGACTGCTGAGGCGAAGAGGCCAAGCAGGTCGGGGGATGCGGGGAGTGCGACTGAGCGCCGAGGCGGCTCAGCTGGCCACCTGCCGCGCTGCCGGCATTTACATCTCTTTCTCGCCCCGCGCTCCCCGTATTCACCCCCCTCGGCCCCGCGCTGCCGACATTTTCCCCCCGTGGAGGGGTGAAAAACGGGCTGCGGGCACCACAAGGGGTGAAAAGCGGAATGCGTCGGGGACCGCGAGGACAGGCGAGCCCGTCGAGCGCGCTCTGGGTGGAAGCGCGGGTAGGGAACTCAGCCGTATTTCTCGCCGATGACGGCGCGCAGCTTCGAGCGGTCGTGGCGAGCCTGGATGCGGCGGACGGTCCCGGAGCGGGAGCGCATCACCAGCGATTCGGTGGTGGCGCCGGCACCGCGATAGCGGACGCCCTCGAGAACGTCGCCGTCGGTTACGCCCGTGGCCGAGAAGAAGACGTCCTCGCCTGAGCAGAGGTCGTCGGCGGTCAGGATGCGGTCGAGGTCGTAGCCGGCGTCGATCGCCGCCTGGCGCTCCTCGTCGTTCCGCGGCCAGAGACGACCCAGCATCTGGCCCCCCATCGACTTCAGGGCGGCCGCGGAGAGGACGCCCTCCGGTGTGCCGCCGATCCCCCAGAGCAGGTCGACCGGCGAGCGGTCGCTGACCGCGAGCAGTGCGGCTGAGACGTCGCCGTCGGTGATCAGTCGGATGCGGCCGCCCACCTCGCGCACTTCACGCATCGCCTCCTCGTGGCGAGGCCGGTCGAGCATCACGACGGTGACATCGCCGACGCTGGTTTCCTTGCGCTCGGCGACCAGCTTCATCGTCTGCGCCAGAGGGCGATCGAGATCGAGAAGGTCGGCGATTTCCTCGCCCCCGGCCAGCTTTTCCATGTATACGCATGGCCCGGGGTCGAACATCGTGCCTCGCTCGGCGAGCGCGATCACGGCGAGGGCGCTGGGCATGCCCAGGGCGCAGAGCCGTGTGCCCTCCAGCGGATCGACCGCGATGTCGACGACGGGCGGGCTGCGGTCGCCGATCTCCTCGCCGTTGTAGAGCATCGGCGCTTCGTCCTTCTCCCCCTCGCCGATGATCACGAAGCCATCCATCGAGACGGAGTCGAGGACGTGTCGCATCGCGTCGACGGCGGCCTGGTCGGCGGCGATCTTGTCGCCGCGCCCCACCCAGCGCGCCGCTGCCAGGGCGGCGGCCTCGGTCACCCGCACCAGCTCCAGCGCCAGGTTGCGATCGGGCTTTTCCTGTGAGGAATCCCCCATCCGCGCCGCAGGCTATAGGGTCGCGCTCCATGGAGCGATGGGGATTGACGCTGGCGCTGCCCGGCACGCCGCTGGCGGACCACGAGGAGCTGGTGAAGCGCGCCGAGGCCGCCGGCTACACGGACCTCTGGAGCGGCGAGACGAACGGTCCCGACGGCTTCACGCCGCTGGCGCTCAGCGCCGCCTGGACCGAGCGGGTCCGCCTGGGAACCGGGGTGGTGGGCGTCTTCCAGCGGGGCCCGGCTCTGCTGGCCCAGGAGGCTGCGGCCCTGGCCGACGCCTCCCGCGGACGGTTCGTGCTCGGGATCGGCTCCTCCTCGGACCGGATCGTCGAAGGCTGGAACGGCATCCCCTTCGAGCGACCGTTGACCAGGGTCCGTGACACGGTCGAATTCCTGCGGACGGCGCTGAAAGGGGAGCGCACGGAGGGCGGCTTCAAGCTGGAAGTGGCGCCCGCCCACCCGGTGCCGATCGTGCTCGCCGCCCTGCGAGGCAAGATGCTGAGACTCGCCGTGGAGCGCGCCGAGGGAGCCTTCACCAACTTCCTGCCGCTGGGCGGCCTGCCGAAGGTCGCCGAACAGCTCT
>DASUUD010000217.1:0-3176 GCA_036374255.1 Solirubrobacterales bacterium
GGGCTGCTGCTCCAGCTCGGGCGAACCGAGATGGCACTCGGGAGCCCGACCGCCGTTCAGCGACTCGAGGCGGCGGCGGCGCACGCTCGGAACCCGGTCGAGGGCGCGAGCGCGCTCGGAGCGCTCGGATTCGCGCGATACATCGCCGGAGAGACCGCCGCCGCGGCAAGGATGATCCGAGAAGGCCTCGAGGAGATCGAGCCCGGCCGCGGCGGAGCGCTGGAGGCGGAGCTCCTCTTGAACCTCGCGGTGGCGGGTCGGTTCGTGCCGCGGTTGGTGGAGGAGGCGACCAAGGCCCTCGACCAGCCGCGGACCGGAGAACGGGGTGAGCCGACGCCGGCGGAGATCGTGAGGCGGACGATGCTGGCGTTTGACACGATCCTGCGCGTCGGCGCGGCACCCGCCGAGGCCGATGCTCTCTGGGCCTTCCGGCACGGGGTCGAGGCACGAGGAGCCTCGCCGTTCCCGCTCGCGACCGCGCTGTTGGGCGCGGTGCTGGTCCTCCTCGGGCGCCACCGGGAGGCCGCCGAGGTCGCCGAGCGAGCGCTGGAGACCGCCCGCTCCCGGGGCAACCGCCTCGACGCCGCGATCGCGTACGAGCTGCGGGCGGCCCTTCGCTGGACGGTGGGAGACGTCGGCGGTCTCCTGGCCGACACGGAGTCGGGCCTGGAGCTGTCCGAGGGGCGGTGGGACCAGGCCACGATCCTGACCCGGGTCCTTCGGGTGACGGCCCTCCTAGAGAGGGGGGACGACGCGGAGGCGGCGGCGGTGCTCGATGTGCCCGAGGCGCTCGAGCGGCGGCTTCCCGGCACCCATGCCTGGCTCTTCCTCCCGTACGGGAGGGCCCACCTCGCGTTCGCCGCCGGCGACTGGGCCAACTCGGCCGAGCAGGCGTTCACAGCCGGGGAGAGGCTGACCGAGGTCAGCGCCCCGAGCCCCGACTACATCCCCTGGCGCTCGCTGGCTGCCCGCGCCCTGCATCGCGGTGGCGATCGCGAACGGGCACTCGCCCTCGCCGAGGAGGAGCTTGATCTCGCTCGCGCGAACGGTGCCGGACGAACGATTGGGAACGCGAGCGCGACGGTCGGGCTCCTACGGGGTGGGGAGGTCGGGATCCGGATGCTCCGGGAGGCGATCGACGTGCTCGACCGCCACGGGGCCAGGCTGGACGCTGCGAGGGCACGCGTTGATCTGGGCCTCCTCCTCCGTCGCGGGCGGCGGGCGATGCAGGCGCGCCGCCCGCTGGCCGAGGCGCTCGATGCGGCGCGCAGGCTCGGTTCGGTGAGGCTGGCCGAGACGGCGCGCAGTGAGCTCAGCGCTGCCGGCGGCCGCCCTCGGCGGCTCGCCCTGACGGGCGTCGAGTCGCTCACCCCCGGGCAGCGGCGCGTCACCGACCTGGCAGCCGGGGGGATGTCGAACCGAGAGATCGCCGAGGCGCTGTTCGTCACGGTGCGAACCGTCGAGACCCACCTCACCGCGGCCTACGCCAAGCTGGAGATCAGCTCCCGAGAGGAGCTTCCGGCGGCCCTTCGGGGCCAGCAGAACGATCTGGGGTCCCCCGGCGCAGCGGCTCCGGGGCGCCCACACCGATGGCCCTTCGGGCCTCGATCAGAGACACCAACTCGATCCAGCCGCTGAACTCGACGGTCTCACCCTCGCCTGCGAGGGTGCCGGAGATCGGCCCCGGGAGGGGGTCGATCGTCAGGCTCAGAGTCAGGCTCACTGCACCAGCTGGCGCGCCCTGGGGGACGCCCCCGCCGGCACGCTCGCCTTCCCGGTCGCTCCCCACCGGCCGAGGCTACGAACGGGTTTGGGCACTGTCATCGTGGGCCGACCACGAGATTTGGGCGGCGGCGGCTCGAAAACCTCGTGGTCGTCCCACGATGACAGGAGGGCCGTGCATGACCGTTTAATGCCCGAGTCAAGTTCGGATATCGGAGAGGGGATATCGGATATCGGAGAGGAAGGCCACACACGGAAGGAGGAGAACCGATGCGACGTGATCTCGGAAAACGCTCGGACCGCGCCGCACGATCGCCTTTGGGAGCGTTTTCCCGAGCGGGACGGCGATGGATCTCCTCTGACGACCTCGCAAGAGAGACGTCAGGCGACCGATGGAGGTGAACAATGAGAAAGAGACGCGTTCTGGGACCTGCTTTCGTCACGCTGTTGCTGGCGCTCACCACATTGCCGGCTTCTGTGGGATTCGCCGATGAGGGGCTGCTTCGCACCGAGTTCCCGTCGGCCGAAGACCCCGGCATACCGGCCTACGCGCGGATCAACGACTTTCCGCCCCACGTCCTCCATGATGGCGAATGGGCCGCCATCTACTTCTACCGCGATCCCAGCTGCGTGCCGGCGGACTTCAACCTGCTCACCTTCTTCGACTTCGGGGCGTTTGGCTGCCCTCTGGAAGTCAAGGGATTCGATCTCTGGGAGGCTGAGCCCCTAAGCACTCCTCCGAAGATCATCATCTCGCGGGGCACCGGCGCAGTGCCCGTCTGGTTCGTGCCTGTGGGCGTTGTCGATCAGGCCATGCAGGACGGCGAACTGACGATCGGTGAACTGGCAGGGCTTGAGGGACTGCTGGCCGGGTCCGCCGATCAGTTCAACGAGACGCATCACGTGCTCCCGTCCCCGCCGCTAGGCGGCGGAGGACATCCGAACCCCAAGATCATCACGAACGCGCATGGGCAGCTGGAGGACGGGCGCCGGTTCAACCTGCACATCACTTGGCTGATAGGAGAGTTTCACGTCGTCCGGATCCAGTTCCGGTGATGGCTGCCGCACCCGCGCTTCGCAGAGGTGTACGCAGGGCCCAGGCGACCCGGGAGATGGATCTGGCGGGACGTGCGCCGGAAGGCGCGCTGACCTTTGCCGACGGGCTCCGGGTGGGGTTGTCCGGCTGGGCCGAGCTGGCCTCGACGATCGAAGAGTGGCGCACCCGGAGCCGGGGAACCAAGTGAGCGGCTCTCACCAGGAGGGCGGCTAGGAGAAGGACAGAGGGCACTGTTGCATTGGGCGTGAGGCGGGCTATCAGCAAGACTTAGCTCCTGAAATCTCACCGGTACCCTCTTTCTCGCCCGGCGCCTCGCTCAGCCTTCGCCGGGTACCGTTTCCCACCCGAAGTCATCACCCTGGCGGTCCGCTGGTATCTGCGGTTCGGCCTGTCTTAC
>DASUUD010000218.1:0-2954 GCA_036374255.1 Solirubrobacterales bacterium
GTCTTCAGCGGCAGCAGGACCGACCCGGTCAGCAGGAACAGCAGCACCAGCGTGGTCAGGGCGACGATCGCCACCACCAATGGTGCGTGCTCGATCAGGCTCTTCTTCTGGTCGATGAAGCCGGCGGTGTTGCCGGAGACCAGCACGCTCGTGCCGCCCGGCGGCTGGAGCGACCGAATCGCTCGCAGCGAGTCCTGCGACTCGCCGCTGAGCGCCGGCCCGGCGAGGGCGTAGTCCGCGTAGGCGACGCGGCCCGAGGCCGGAGTGAAGGGCGAGCCGCGGAACACCCCCTCGATCGCCTCGATCCGCCTACTGAACGCGGCGAGCTGCGCCGGTCTGGCGGGGCCGTCGACTGTGACCGTGACCGCCTCGGAGACGTCTCGCGGGTAGCGGGCCTCGATGTACTCGTTGGCGTCGTAGGAGGGCACCGTGGGGGGGACGGCCTCGGCGCTCGGCCCGGTCAGGGTCGTCCACAGTAGGGGGGTCGAGGCGGCGAGCATCAGGGCGGCGCTCGCCAGGGCGACGCCGACCGGGCGGCGCATGACGCCGCGGGCGAGCCGGTACCAGCCGTCGGAGGTGTCGGAGACAGCCGGGCCGCGACGGATCGAAAGCGCGTTGATGCGAGGCCCGAGCAGGGCGAGCAGCGAGGGCACGACGAGGATCCCCATCAGGGCGGAGAGAAGGGCGACCGAGGTGCCGGCGACGGCCATCGAGTAGAGGAAGCGCTGCGGCATCACGATCAGGGCCGCCATCGCCGCGGCGACCGTGAGACCGGAGAAGACCACGGTCCGCCCCGCCGTCCGAACCGTGCTCCGGTGAGCCGCGCGCAGGTCGTCACTCCGCCCCGCCTCCTCGCGGTATCGCGACACGAGGAGCAGCGCGTAGTCGACGGCGAGCCCGAGGCTGAGGCCGGTGGCGATGTTGAGGGCGAAGAGCGAGGTGTCGGCGAAGCTGGCCATCACCCGCAACACCAGCAACGTCCCGACGATCGAGATCACCCCGAGCAGGAGCGGGATCGCGGCCGCGACCACCCCGCGGAAGACGAAGAGGAGGAGCAGCGCCAGGATCGGGAAGGCGATCAGCTCGGCCTTGGTCAGGTCCTCCCGGGCCTGCTCGTTGGTCTCGTTGAAGCTCGGCGCGAAGCCGCCCATGGCGACATCGAGGGGGCTCGAGGAGACCAGGCGGTCGACCCCCTCGGAGGCGATCCCCCCTGCGTCCTGGGTGTCAATCGCCGAGAGGTACCCCGCCACCACCAGCGACTCTCCGTCAGCCGCGATCAGCCCGGCGCCGGCGCGGCGGTCGCGCAGGGGGTTGACCACGTGGCCGACGTGCTCGATCTGGGCCATCCCGGCCGCCAGCCGATCGACCTCGCGACGCACCGCTGGGTCGCGCAGCGAGAGGGGCCCGCCGCCGGGGCGGCGCACGACCAGGGTGATCGCCGGGTTCGGGTTGTAGCCGAGGGCGTCGCGGAGCAGCACCGAGGCGCGCTCGCTCTCCGAGGCGCTGTCGGTGAAGCCGGCGGCCTTCAGGTGCTGCTCGACGTCGCGTCCGGCCGCGGCGGCGAAGAGGACGAAGGCGGCGACGGCGGCAAGCACCAGCTTCGGGCGCTTCCAGGTGAGATCGGCGATGCGGGTCATCTGCCGAGTCCAACGAGCAGGATCGGGCTTTCGTGAGATCGCTTTCGCGCGGCGCCTCCGGTCACCGCCACCGAGCCTCTCCGCTCGCGCGACGGGGCGCTGTGATGACCGACACGCAACGCCGGCCGCGCCGCGGAGGTTGGTTTTGGCCGCTCGGGGCGTGCTGCTAGCCTCGCCAACGATGTGGGGGAGAGGCCGAATCCTTGCCCTGGCGACCTTCGTCGTGTCGCTGGCGACGGCCGCCGCGCCGGCGAGCGGCGGGGCGGCGATTCTCCTCGGGCCTCCCAACCCGAATCCCAATCCCGGGACCTCGCAGGCGATCAACTGGCCCGACGGGACGGCGCTCTTCAACAACTCCGCACCGACGGGGGTCAGGCTGGTGGCGCCGTCGCCGGGCGTGGTCACGCGCTGGAACCTCTACATCGACGATGCCGGCGAGGGCTCGAGCCTGCGCCTGCGCGTCATGTCCCGCGCCACGGGCGACAGCTTCACGATGATCTCCACCGGCCCGGCCGAGCCGGTCCAGGCCGTGACGGGCGACCACGACACCCTGCTCAGCTTCGCCGCCCACGAGCCGATCATCGCGGGGCGGACCCTCGCCGTGCAGCTCAACCACCCACCCTCGCCCGGCCTCATCGAGCCGGTCCTGCCGGTCGCCGAAACCGCCCCCGGGCCCTGGGCCTACGGCAACTTTTCCCCCGCCCCCGCCGACGGCGTGACGGCGACCGCGAGCGTCTTCACGCCCACGATGGGGTCAGCCACCCAGTACCTGGCCTTCAATGCCGAAGTCGAGCCCGACGCCGACGGCGATCGGTTCGGCGACGAGACCCAGGACCGCTGCCTGGGGACGGGCGGGACGGAACAGGGCTGCCCGCCGGGGACGCTCGCGCCGCAGCCCGCAGTCGAGGCGAACACGAGCGCACCCGCAGCCTCGCGCGCGCTAGTGCTGCCGCGCAGCGTCAGGCTGACCAGGAATCGCAAGCGGCTCAGCGCCGTGGTCAGATGCTTGGGCGCCGCTCGCTGCGTCGGGCGGCTGTCGGCCCGCACGGCGAGGCCGATCCGCCTCCGCCGCGGTCGCCGCGCGCCGAAGGCGGCGATCCATCTCGGGGCGGCGCGCTTCGACATCGCCGGCGGTGGCCGCCGCCGAGTCGCAATCAGGGTCCGGACGGCAGCCCGCAGGGCCATCGTGCGCCTCAGCAACCTGAAAGTGACGCTGGCGCTCTCGACGAGCGAGGCGACGACGACCGTCAGGACGCGCCGGGCCGGAAGCCGGCGCCGGCGCTGATCGCTAGCTCAGCTCTGTGCCGTCGTAGAGCT